>CACZSM010000187.1 GCA_902783815.1 uncultured Ruminococcus sp. | reverse complement strand
TGTATTCCTCGATTTTTTGAAAATTGATTTCCGTGATCATTATAGCCGACCACACAGCTTTTATCATACTTCATGCCTTGAGCATTTTTACGATCTCATCCGTGTGCATACCCCTTGAGCCTTTTATCAGAACCGTACTGCCGGGTCTTATCACCCTTTCAAGACATTCAAATGCTTCGGAATTGCTCCCGGCGGTATATACCTCCGGACATCCATTTTCTTTTGCACCTCTTGCGGTATTTACCGACAGTCCGCCCACTGCTATAAGACAGTCTATACCAGCCTTTGCAAGATGCTCTCCAACGCCGTAATGTTCAGTTTCCGCCTGCTGTCCAAGCTCCAGCATATCCGCAAGAACCGCTACTGAATATCCCTTTGATATGCTTTTCAGCACATCCAGAGAAACCTTTGCAGCCTCCGGACTTGCGTTATAGCTGTCATCAATAAGCGTAACATCCCCGAGCTGACATATCTGCTGACGCATCGGAGCATTCTTATATGTTGAAAGACCGTTCTGAAGCTGATCTGTGCTCAGTCCGAGGGCATCCCCGACGGCGATAGCAGCAAGCGCATTAGCGACGCTGTGATTTCCGAGAGCCGGTATATTGAAGCATCTTTTTCTTTGACCGTCAACACATACGAAAGATGTACCGAATCCAACAGTTTCAATATTTTCCGCATAATAATCACAATCATCATGCAGACCGAATGTTACTGTACGGAACGGCTGTTTACCATAAAGAGTTCTCAGCAGTTTATCATCGCCGTTAATAAAGAGTATGCTGTTTTCGGTAAAATGCTTTGTTATTTTGAGCTTTTCAGACATTATATTTTCCTGAGTTTTCAGATTTTCTATATGAGCCTTACCGATATTAGTCATAACAGCCATATCAGGTCTTGCGATATCGCTCAGTCTGTCCATCTCGCCGAATTCGCTCATACCCATTTCTATAACGGCAGCCTGATTTTCGTCCGAAAGCTCAAACATTGTAGATGGCATACCGATCTGACTATTTCTATTTCCCTGAGTTTTCATTACATTCAGTCCGCCGGAAAGTGCCGCAGCCACCATTTCCTTTGTACTTGTCTTGCCAACGCTTCCGGTAATACCTATAAGTCTTACGCTGAACTGTTGTCTGTACCATGCCGCAAGCCTCTGCATAGCCTCACGGTTATCAGAGGTCTTTATATACGGCTTTACGGCTCCTTTGGGAGCTTCATATTCTGTCAGAGCAGCGGCTCCCTTTTCCATACACTGTTCTATAAATTTATGGGCATCGACCTTTTCTCCCTGTATCGGAACAAAAAGGGAGCCTTCGCATACATTACGGCTGTCGAACTGTATATTTGTCACAGCTGTTTCCGGATCTCCGCAAAGCAAGGTTCCTCCGGTTATCTCAGCTATCTGACCTGCTGTAAGAGATTTCATTGTTTACCTCCGTTGCCGAGTATTGATGCTATGACTTCTCGTTCGTCATAGTGTGTTTTCACTCCGTTTTTATCCTGATAATCCTCATGGCCCTTTCCGGCAAGCACTATTATATCGCCGTCCTGAGCATTTTCTATACAGTAGCGGATAGCGTCCGTTCTGTCGGGTACGACAACATATTTTCCGTCTGTTTTTTTAATGCCTGTTATTATATCAGCGATAATGTCATTGACATCCTCAAATCTGGAGTTATCCTCTGTTATAACAGAGAGGTCAGAAAGTCTGCCGGATATCTCGCCCATTTCAAAGCGTCTGTCGCGGGGACGATTTCCGCCTGCTCCGAACATAGTAATAAGTCTGTCGGGCGAATATTCTCTCAGTGTTGTCAGTATATTTTCCATACTTACGGCATTGTGTGCATAGTCTATGAGAAGCGTATAATTTCCCGGCACTTCAACCGCCTCGACTCTTCCCTTTACTTTAACTTCATTCAGACCATCATATATATTCTGTTCAGTAACATTGAAATGTCTGCATACTGCTGCCGCCGCAAGAGCATTATGCACTGTGAACATTCCCGGTATATCAACATCGACTGACATCTCCAGACTTCCGCTAAGTTCAAAATGAACTCCAAGATATCCTGGTTTTGATATCAGTCTTGCGCCGGATGCTCTCAGCTGAGCCTTTTCATTACATCCATATGTTTCTATAGCGCAGGTATGGTTATTTATCATTTTATCAGCTGTCGGGTCATCCGTATTGATTATGCCGGTAACACACTGACGGAAAAGCATGGATTTACATTCAAGGTAATCCTCCATTGTCGGATGTTCTACTCCGCCTATATGGTCATGGGAAAAGTTTGTGAAGATGCCGTAGTCAAATATAAAACCGTCTGTTCTGTGCCACTTTATGCCAAGCGACGATGCCTCCATAACACAGCATTTACAGCCATCTTCTATCATCATTTTCATTGCTCTTTGAATTTCATACGATTCAGGGGTAGTATTATTTGTTTTTATACACTTATCTCCGTAAAGTATTCCAAGAGTTCCGATCACTCCGGTTTTTATTCCTGCCTTTTCGAGTATTGCCCTTACCATTGATGCTGTCGTAGTTTTACCCTTTGTTCCGGTTATACCTATGGTTTTAAGGGTATCGGCTGGATTCCCGAAATACTCCGCAGACATGAATGACAGTGCTTTTCTTGTATCATCGACCCTTATTACAGCAGCATTGCCGTCTATTACCGTATCCCTGCATATGACGACTGCCGCTGCACCGTTTTCAACAGCCTGCTGCGCATATTTATGTCCGTCCGCGTTCGCTCCGACAAGACATACGAAAACACAGTCCTTTACGACCTTTCTTGAATCATATATAACATCTGTGATCTCAATATCCGTATCTCCGGAGATCACCGTATAGTTCACTCTTTTCAAAAGTGTTTCAAGTGTCATTTGATTACCCCCATAGCATAAGAAATTCTGGTCATGAGTGAAAGGAGCCTCTGTACAAAGATATCAGAAGGAGTCCTTGTCATACAGATATGCGTAGAAGTCAGCATAATCTGTGCGGTGTTCTGATGTGAACTGTATTGCATCACGGGGATGCAGATTGAGTCTGCCTGTTAAAAGGTAGGGGATGTCATATCCCCAGATTATTCCCTCCTCTTTTAGCTTCAGGATATCATTCTCTATGAATTTCAGTACGGGTGTTATATTATACTTCGGATTCTTCAGAAATCCCAGAAGCAGCTCTGTCGGACAGTTGCCTGCTCCTCTGCCAAGACTGCTTACTGTTGAATCGAGGTAGCTTACACCCATTGTCAGTGTTTCGATCGTATTTGCAAAAGCGAGCTGTTGATTATTATGCGCATGGATACCTATATGCTTATTGTACTTTTCACCACATTCAAGGTATTTTGCAGCAAGTCTTCTCATTTGTTCAGGGTAGAGTGAACCATAGCTATCCACTATATAGATCGTATCGGCGCAGCTCTGACCGATAATTTCCAGAGCGTCATCGAGGTCTGCATCATTCGACTTTGAAACTGCCATTATATTGACTGTAGTTTCATATCCGAGCTTATTGCAGTATTCAACAATTTCCAGTGCAGAAGGTATAGTGTTTATATATGTCGCAACCCTTATCATATCGACAGGACTTTCAGATTTTGGTGCAATATCTCTTTTGAAGTCTGTCCTGCCAACATCTGCCATTACTGATATTTTAAGTCCTGTATCATTTTCTCCCACAACTGCTCTGATATCTTCATCTGTTGCGAATTTCCATTTACCGAATTTACTCTCATCAAACATATCTTTTGAAGCCCTGTAGCCGAACTCCATATAATCCACACCCGATTTCAGGTTCGCATAATACAGATCCTTTACAAACTGATCTGTAAACATAAAACTATTCACAAGTCCGCCATCTCTCAATGTACAGTCCACGACCTTTATATCTGGTCTGAACGATACAAGTTCTCCTTTTTTCTTCATTGTTTTTCCCTCCGTTTTGAATCCTCTCTTACAGAACACTTTTCTTTCTGCTATTACATTATATACCATCTATCCGGAAATTACAACAACAACTTCCTCTGCACCGGCGTGCCGCCGGAGTCAATGTTTCTCCTGCGTAGCTTCTGGAACTTAAATTAAGCTATTAACATACATGAGAATAAAGTGTCAG
>CACZSM010000186.1 GCA_902783815.1 uncultured Ruminococcus sp. | reverse complement strand
GGAGAGCGCGGTGAAGAATTAATTTTAATGTGGAAGTAGTGAGCGCAGCGAACGAATACGCGAATTGTCCAGTGCGGTCACGCACCGCAGGAGAAACAAAGACTCTTGTTAATTGTGATCAAATGTTGTATAATTATAGTATCAGGAATAAAGAGGTGTGAGAAAAATGGAGTTTCCGCTTTCAGTAAGGGAAATGACTATGCGGCTGGCTGAAAAATATCAGATAAGTGAGCTTAAAAGTCTGTCAGCAGAAATTACAGAAAAATATAAGGTGCAAAGCGGTCATGGAAAAAGACTTCTGAAAAATGAAAAGGAAACCCTTGTATATGCAATCGTCAGAATGCCTGCGACCTTTGCAGCTGTATGCGGCAGTTTAGAAGCTGCTGCCGGGTGTGATGTTCGTACAGTGCTTGATGTTGGTTCAGGGACAGGCTCTGCAATGTGGGCGGCGGATGCTGTATTTTCTCCGGACAGCTTTGTGTGTATTGAAAGGGAAAAGGATATGCTGAGTCTGGGGAGGACCTTTGCAGAAATGGGTTCATATGCTGTACAGAATTCTGTATGGCTGAATGAAGAATTGAGTGAAGATCTGCTTTCGGATAAAAAAGCTGATCTTGTGACAGCATCGTATGTACTTAATGAGCTGTCAGAAGAAAAGAGAAATAGAATGATAAATGCCTTGTGGAATTCAGCAGAGAAAATGCTCGTTATTACTGAACCAGGTACACCAGAAGGATTCCGTCAGATACTCAAAGCAAGAGAACTGCTTATTGCATCAGGTGCATATATAGCGGCGCCATGTCCGGGAAATAGTGAATGTAGATTGAGCAGGGATGACTGGTGTCATTTTACCGCAAGAGTGCAGAGATCAAAGCTCCATAAGCAGATAAAAGAAGGCGAAGTGCCGTATGAGGACGAAAAATACTGTTATATAGCAGCTATGAGATATCCGCCGAAGAACATTTCATCAAGAGTTCTTAGACATCCGATAGTATCCAAAGGGATGGTAAAACTAAGACTATGTACGCCGGATGGCATAGTTACAGAAACGATAACAAAAAAAGACAAAGAAAAATATAAAGCAGCCAAAAAAGCTGAAATTAATTCAGCGTATAATCAACATATGACCAGGAGGTAATGAAATGAAAAATGAACCCACAGAAGAGCAGCTCGAGGAATCAGCAGGCAAAGTTGCACAGCAGATAGTTAAATTCACATCCGAAATGAATTTGAATGCAGAAGCCTTCCTTGATCTTATACAGGATAGTTTTGCACCGATAGAACAGTTTTTTGCAAACTATACCTGTGCAATAATGGAGGTCGAGACAAAATTCAAGGTACTTAATGAGCAGTTTTCACTTAAATATGACGGCAACCCGATAGAATCCATACATTCAAGGGTAAAGGATTACGACAGTATAATACGGAAGGTAGTTCGCAAGAAAATTCCGAGGAATCTGAAATCAATAGAGGAAAATATAAATGACATAGCAGGGATAAGGGTAGTATGCTCGTTTGTAGATGATATATACCGTCTTGCGGATTGTCTGCTCAGTCAGGACGATATAATTCTGCTGAGCAAAAAGGATTATATAAAGAATCCGAAGCCTACAGGATATCGTAGTCTGCACCTGATAATATCGGTACCGATATTTCTGGAGAATGAAAAGAAGTATGTAAAAGTAGAGGTACAGCTCAGAACTATAGCTATGGATTTCTGGGCAAGTCTTGAGCATAAAATGAGATATAAGAAGAATATATCCCCGGATCTGCTTGAAAAGCTTTCGCATGAACTGTCAGATTGTGCAGAGGTAAGTGCATCTCTTGACAGCCGTATGCAGAATGTAAGGAATCTGATACTTTCGGATTCAAAGCAGTAGTTGACTGAAAGGCAGAAGTTTATTTATGAAATATCTAATCATTGTACCGGACGGAATTTCAGATTGCTGTGTGGCGGACAGAGAAACTGTTACGCCCATGCAGAAGGCTGATACTCCATGTATAGACGGGCTTTCCTCATCAGGGATACAGGGTCTTGCAAAAATATGCGGTGGATCTGTAAAACCGGAGCAGTCTTTGACGCTGCTTTCGCTGTTCGGGGCAGACCCGGTAAAAATAAAATACAGTGCGCCGGCGGTTCGCTTTACAGGCGAGGGCAATACACTTGATAAGGATGATGTATGCCTTTGCTGCGCTTTTGTTACGGAATATGAATCTGAAAAGCAGAGATACCTGAAACTTCTTGGCGATGATATCACACCGGAGGAGTCCGAGGAGCTTTTCAGCTGTCTGAGATCAGAGCTTGAGAATGATGTTTTCAGATTTTATAAAGGAAAAGAAAAATATGACTACATAGTATGGAAAAAAGGTGAGCCTAAAGCAGGAACGCTATATTCTCCTGACGAATTTGAGCGTCTTACTCTTGATGAGCTTTTGCCGAAAGGTGATTTTATTTTTCCGCTGCAAAGACTGATGCAGAAAAGCGTTGATATTTTTGCGGAACATCCGATAAATAAGGAACGGGTTGAACGGGGTAAACCGGCTATAGCAGGAATATGGATATGGGACGAAAGCGTACTTCCTGATGTTATCAGTTTCAGACAGATGTTTGGCATCGAACCGGTAATAATAACAGACAGCTATTCTGCTGCTGGTGCGGCAAGGTGTCTTTCCGTACCTGTAGAACTTATCAGAGGCGGATTGTCGGAAATGGCGGAAGCAGCTTCGGAAGTCCTGGAAAAAAATGATGCAGCAGTTGTTGTTACGGATCGTGCGGCATTATGTTCACTTTCCGGAGACGAACAAAAAAAGATCTCCTGCATAGAGGAGATCGACAGGGAGCTTATCGGCAGCATACTTAAAAAAACATTTGAGGAGCTTTCTGTACTGATAGTACCGTCATTTACAGTTTCCGTAAAAAAACAGGAGGCAACAGCTGATTTTGTGCCATATATGATCTATATTGACGGTGCGCATTGCAATTCCGGCAGTAAAACCGGATTCAGCGAAAAAACAGCTTTTGCCGCCGGAGATTATATGTCCGGCGGCAGGGAGCTTATGGAAAAATTCTTTCATCCATCTTGTCTGTAATCATTGACAACCCGGATTATTATATCATACAGTTTTTCGACCTCGTAATCGCCGATAATAGGTTCAAGATGTGATCCACCTATACCGGAATCATCTGTAAGGAATACATAGGTTCCGCCGGTCATTATTGCAAGTGAGCGTCCGAAAAGCTCAGTATCTCTTTCGCTGTTTGAAGATATAACGGGTATTATTCTTATGCCTTTTGCTGCTGCATCTTTTATTGTATTATAGATGACCTGCTCTTTGCCGTCGTGCGGCGGAGCATCAAATATCATGAATACAAGTTTAACGCTTTCTTCGTTCCAGCTGCTGCTGTGTATAGTCTCGTCAAGTATTTCTGCAACGGCCTCCGGGGTATCTCCGCCGCCGTCTGCACATTCGCTGTTGAGTGTCTGCTGGAGCTGGCTTATGTCATCTGTGAAGTCATAGCATCTTGTAACATAATCATCGCCTTCGTCACGGTAGAAGTTTACAGAGTACCTTGTATTCTTTGTTCCAAGCTCTTCTGTAATTGCCGTGAATTCGCTTTGCAGGAAAAGCATTTCATCGTCCATTGATCCTGTTGTGTCAAGAATAAACATTATATCAGTGGTTTTATACAGACTGCCTTCACCGTCAAATGTTACATCCATTTCAGTGTCTGAGGATTTCTGCTGCTGTCCCTGTTGTGATGCAGGTTTTGTCGTCAGTTTTTTATAGGTCTGTGTTTTGCCGCCGGAAGTTACTTCAATAACAGTACCTCCGGATTCTTTTTCAAACAGGAAGGCTTCACCGTTTTTATTGCTTACTGCTGTCCAGATAACAGTACCATTATCCTTTTTCAGACTTACGGAAGCATTTACAACAGCCTTTCCGCTGCTGTCTTTTACAGTGATTTTAGTACGGTTTACGGGATCAAGACCAAAACTTGGAAAGTATATTTTTCCGCCGTTTACAAGGTTTGAAAAAAATCCCCAGTTTGTATTGTCATTCCATTCACCAGCGGTAAGCTGACCATATGCAGGCGGAGTTACAGGCTCGGATATCTGAGGTGTATATTCTGCAACTACATCTGGTTTTATATCTTCTGTCATTCCGGGAGGTGTTTTCTCAGGTACATCACCGGAAAAGCTGTCATAATCAGCTGTCAGACTCCTTTTGTCATCTGCCGTTCTTGGCGCTGCTTCTGCTGGCGTTTTAGTATCTCCATCTGTGGTGGTTTCTCCGTAAGCAAATTCCGCTGCATTTTTTACAGTATCACTCTTTGCAGAACCGTCTTTTACATCAGCCGTACTCTTTTTATCGTCTGTCGTTTTTGGCGCTGCTTCTGCCGGTGTTTTAGTGTCTCCATCTGCGGCGATTTCTCCGGAAGCAATTTCCTCCGCATTTTTTACGGTATCACTCTTTGCAGAATCGTCTTTTACTGATGCGGGGGCGCTGCCCTCATCCGCTGCAGTTGTCGGACTGGCGGCAGAGTTTCCTGAGGCGCTGCATCCGGCAGCACCTAAAAGCATAGAAGCGATCATAAGTCCACAAATAATTTTTTTAGTTTTCATAGTGTTTGACCTCCTTTTACTAATACAATCCGTCAAAGAAAAAAAGGATACATAAAATAATAAAAAATTTTTTATAACGGAAAGAAGTTTTGAAAATGATCAATATTACTGATAAAACTCTTTGCTGCGGCTGTACTGCCTGTATGAATATTTGTCCGAAGCATTGTATTGAGATGCTGCCGGATGAAGAGGGTTTTCTTTATCCGAAAGTCAGAGAAAGTGAATGTATAGGATGCAATGCCTGTGATAAAGTATGCCCTGTACTGAATCACAGAACAATTGAGGGGAAATCACCTGATTCATATGCGCTGCGAAGCAAGGATAAGGACAACCTGATGAAAAGCACCTCCGGCGGTTTTACTCTTCCTCTGGCAGAATATGTATTCAGCAAGGGCGGAAAAATATGGGGCGCAGTATTCGATAAGAAATTCCGTGTACATCATGTATGCTTTGGAGCCGATGGAGAGGATTTCCGCAGGACAAGAGGTTCAAAATATGTGCAGAGTGATTTAGGAAACTGTTTTTCAGAAATAAAAAAAGATCTGAAAGGCGGAAAAATAGTTTGCTTTATCGGAACGACTTGTCAGGTTTATGGACTTCATCACTTTTTGGGAAAGGAATATGACAATCTTATAACAGTTGACCTTGTATGTCATGGGACGCCGTCACCTAAGCTGTGGCAGAAGTATCTTGATCATCAGAAAAACAAATACAAAAGCGAAATAAGAAGAATAAATTTCCGCAATAAGACATACGGATATCATTGCGGAACCATGCTCATAGAATTCGAGAACGGCAAAAAATACACAGGCAGTGCAAGAGTAGATTATATGCTGAAAAGTTTTTTCCGTGAGATATCATCTCGTCCGTCGTGTTATGAATGTCATTTCAAGGATCTTAACAGAGTAAGTGATTTTACGATATTTGACTGTTGGCATATAACTGATCTTGTCCCTGGCGTAAAGGATGATGACAAAGGATATACGAATCTTTTTGTACATTCAGAAAAGGGGAGAAAGGTACTTGATGAAATATCCGGCCGCTATGATATATACCCTACTGATACAGAAAAAGCCATAGACCTTGACGGAATAATGGTAAGGGGCAGGGCGAAGAAGCATCCTCGGCGGGATGAGTTTTTCAGTGATATTGACGATCATGACCTCACAGCGCATATACAAAAATATCTGCCGATATCGAAAATGGATCATATAGTGGAAGCCGGCAAAACGATAATAAACAAAATGGGTATAATGGTATTTTTCTGGAAGCTGAAAAACAGAAAATAGTGACATAAAAAAATAATGAACAGGGAATAATAAGTAATGTCTTACGGCAATTCAATACTAATTATTCTCTGTTCACTATTTATTCCTATTCAAGCCCTCGGATGAACACAAGGGATATTTCTGCCGGTGGTGGGGCTCGAACCCACACGCCCTTTCGGACAACAGATTTTGAGTCTGTCTCGTCTGCCAATTCCAACACACCGGC
>CACZSM010000185.1 GCA_902783815.1 uncultured Ruminococcus sp. | reverse complement strand
GGGGACTTTGCCTCCCTCGATGAGGGAGGTGGCGAGCGAAGCGAGTCGGAGGGAGGATAAAAAACTCCACACTTCACACTCCTAACTCCTCACTTTATTCAGGAGCGCCTGTAAGTCATTTAGCGACTTCGATGAACAATAGATTTACTCTTCGTCCTCGTTAATGGACTGTTTTGAGGTTACTGTTATTTTTTTGTTGTAGCATGAGAATATCTTATCTACTCTCTCCTTATCCTTTGCCGGAGCTATGAGTGTGATTATAGGTGTAATTACAATTCCGAGTATCATTGCAAGCATACCTGCGTTTATCGGAGATTTGAAATACTCCAGTACAGCATTGTCAAATTTTACTCCTGTCATATTGCAGACAAATGATGCTACTGATATTCCTATTCCCATTACATAGTTTACCCATACGGCTGCTTTCGGTACTCTCTTCATATAAAGTCCGTACATAAACGGTGCCAGGAATGCTCCTGCAAGTGCGCCCCATGATACGCCCATCATCTGTGATATGAACAATACCGGTGAGCTTGCCTGAATTATTGCTATTACTGCTGATACTGCTATAAAGAACACTATCAGTATTCTTATCCAGAGAAGCTTTGCCTTTTCTGACATTTTCTTTTTTGAGCAGAATACCGGGTCAATAAAGTCGATAGTAAACACTGAGCTTGATGTAAGAACAAGGCTTGAAAGCGTACTCATTGATGCTGAAAGTACAAGTATTACTACTATTCCGATAAGCACCGGAGAGAGATTTTCAAGCATACCAGGAATAACTGAATCATAGCCGCCCTCTGGTTTAACACCGTCCGCGCTCATTTTACCGAAAAGTCTGCCGAAGCCGCCGAGGAAGTAGCAACCGCCTGCAACTATTATTGCAAAGAATGTTGAAACAATTGTACCTGTGCTTATAGATTTTTCCGACTTTATAGCATAGAATTTCTGAACCATCTGAGGAAGTCCCCATGTGCCAAGTGATGTAAGCAGTACAACGCCTACAAGACTTATAGGATCAGGGCCAAAGAATGAGGTATAAGCGCCCTTAAATTCTGTTCCCGAAGGAGTTGTTGCGCTCTGCTGTGAAAGCAGAGCAACTGTTTCATTAAAACCGCCGTTTACATTCATTACGGCTACAATTACAGCTACTATGCCTACAAGCATTATTATTCCCTGAATGAAGTCATTAATAGCAGTTGCCATATATCCTCCGACAACTACATATACACCTGTAAGCACTGCCATTGCAATTACGCAGTAAGCATACGGGATTCCGAAAGCCATTCCGAAAAGTCTTGACAGACCGTTATAGAGAGAAGCAGTATAGGGTATCAGGAAAATAAATATTATTATTGATGCAACTACTTTAAGTGACTTTGAATTATACCTTTTAAAGAAGAAGTCCGGCATTGTAGCGGTATCGAGGTGCTGAGTCATAACACGGGTGCGTCTGCCGAGGATATTCCAAGCGAGGAGAGAGCCAATGAAGGCATTTCCAAGACCTATCCATGTTGAAGCAAGTCCGAATCTCCAGCCGAACTGACCCGCATAACCAACGAATATTACGGCTGAAAAGTACGATGTACCAAAAGCGAATGCCGTAAGCCACGGTCCTACTGAACGGTTGCCAAGAACAAAACCGTTTACATTTGTTGCCTGTTTCCGGCAGTATATACCGACACCTATCATGACACCGAAAAAGATGACAAGAAACAGGACTTTGATGAACATATCCATTTTTGAATTCCTCCGTTTATTCTTTATAAGAAATATATTATGAATGATCTGTGATATCCTATTTTACGCCGAAAGGTAAATAAAACACAAATCAGAGCATATAAAGGAATGGTAAACAATGGTAATTGATTTTCATACGCATATCTATCCGGACAAGATCGCACAGCGCACCATTGAAGCGCTGATGACTGCCGCACCCGCTGCAAAAGCACATACAAAGGGTACTCTGACTGCACTGCTTGAAAGTATGGCTGAAGCCGGCATAGATCGTTCTGTCATACTGCCCGTTGCAACACGCAAGGGACAATTTGACACTATCAATAAATTTGCACTTGAAATTAACAAAGCCCACCCTGAGCTGATCTCTTTCGGAGGAATACATCCTGACGATGATGATATACCCGGAAAGATAAAGTTTCTCAGGGACAGCGGATTCAAGGGAATCAAGATACATCCTGATTACACAGGAACATTTATATATGATGAAAGATACATCCGCATAATATCCGAAGCCGCAAAGCAAGGGCTATTAGTTGTCACTCATGCAGGTGCAGATCCGGCATTCGATGAAGTACACTGTCACCCTGAGAAAGCGAGGGTTGTCATAGACAGTATATTTGCGCAGACAGGTGTTAAAAAGCCATTCATGGTATTTGCGCATCTTGGGGGAATATTCTTTCATAATGATGTAATGAAGCACCTGATCGGTACAAACTGTTACATAGACATCAGCTGTTCATTCAGTTCACTTGGCAGCTGGTGTGATACGGATGATGCAGAAGTAGTTGAAGTCATCAAGGCTCACGGCGCCGACAAGATACTGTTTGCAACAGACAGTCCCTGGAACGGGCAAAAGGAGTATCTTGAGCATTTCCGCAGCATAAAAGGATTATCTGACGAAGAGAAAGACATGATACTATACAAAAACGCTTCAAAACTTCTACAATAATTATCAAAAAGCACCTGACTATTATAATACATATCGAAAGAAATGTCAATACTTTAAAGCAATAAAGTAACACTGGTGTTTTTGTTTCTCCAACGCAGTTTTCATAACTCAAATATGGTTATCAACACACATAATCAAAAGGGGTTGTCGTACATACATACGACAACCCCAAATTTTCTGAATAAACTCATCCAGAATATTAGACTGCTCTTGTAACCTTGCCTGAACGCAGACAACGGGTGCATACATTAACTCTCTTGGGTGTACCGTTCACTATAGCCTTTACTTTAACTACATTCGGCTTCCAAGCTCTGTTAGAGCGTCTATGTGAGTGAGAAACCTTTATTCCGAAGGTTACTCCCTTATTGCAAATTTCACACTTTGCCATGACTGCACCTCCTGAGTGACATTTTTTGCTGAAATCTTCGGTAATTTTATATAAGTATAAAATTACTTAATCTCAACTTCTGCGCCTACCTCAGCAAGCTTTGCCTTGATAGCTTCAGCGTCATCCTTGCTTACAGCTTCCTTAAGAGTCTTTGGAGCCTCGTCAACTACTGCCTTAGCTTCCTTCAGACCAAGACCTGTGATCTCACGAACAACCTTGATTACCTTGATCTTCTCTGCGCCAGCGCTCTTAAGGATTACATCAAACTCTGTCTTTTCCTCAACAGCAGCAGCCTCTGTCGGTGCTGCAACTGCTACTGCAGCAGCTGCTGATACGCCGAACTCATCCTCTACAGCGTGTACAAGCTCTGAAAGCTCAAGTACTGTAAGACCCTTTAATTCTTCAACGATATTCATAACCTTTTCTGATGCCATGATAATTTACCTCCAATAAATTTATTAAGCATTGATCATGCTTCTGCCGGAGCTGCTTCTGCTTCTCCTGCGTTTTCCTTATCTACAATTGCTTGTACAGCTCTTGCAAAGGATGCGATCGGTGCCTGGAATGCTCCGAGTACATTTGCTAAAAGTACATCTCTGCCAGGGAGCTTTGCAAGGCTCTGGATCTTTTCAAGACTGATGACCTCATTATCGAGATAACCTGTCTTTACCTCAAATGTCTTGTGACCATCTGCAAACTTCTGGAGAATACGAGCTGCTGCTACATAATCCTCTGCGCTTGTTGCGATAGCTGATGTACCGTTGAGTACGCTCTCAACTCCATTGAGTCCTGCCTTCTCAGCAGCACGCTTAATAAGCGTATTTTTTACAACTGTGTATTTTACACCGTTCTCACGAAGATCCTTACGGAGTTTTGTATCATCCTCAACGGAGATACCCTCAAAGCTGACGATAACACCGGCAACGCTGCCCTGTATTCTATCTGCAAGCTCATCAACGATCTTCTGTTTCTGCTCTAAAACCTTCTGACTTGGCAAAACAATTCACCTCCTTGATTTATGACGCAAAAACTGCGCCCTCCCATTCCCGGGAAAGCGCAGAAATAGATCCTATCTACATCACACACGCTAACCTCGGCAGGCGGGAAACCCATTATGCTCAACGCACCTGCTGTCTTTGGCTGACAGCAATGTATATTCTACCACACCTTAGTGCGTATGTCAAGCGATTTTACAAAAAATCACACAGTTCCTGTGATTTTTGCAGGATTGATCTTTACAGCCGGGCCCATTGTTGTTGCGACCGCACAAGATCTGATATACTGACCCTTTGCAGCAGCCGGCTTAGCCTTGATGATCGCATTGATAAGCGCATCAAAGTTTTCCTCGATCTTATCCGTACCGAAAGAAACCTTACCGATCGGGCAGTGGATAATATTTGTCTTATCGAGACGATACTCGATCTTACCAGCCTTAGCCTCTGTAACAGCCTTAGCAACGTCAGGAGTTACTGTACCAGCC
>CACZSM010000184.1 GCA_902783815.1 uncultured Ruminococcus sp. | reverse complement strand
TATTTGATCCCCTTGAAAATCACTTACATCTGATACAGAGTCAGCGCTTTCGTTGACAGAATCATAATCCACAGGGTCAAGGCCGTCATTTTCAAGAAGTCTGTCATTTATTGCCTGATACTCCGGATCCTGACTATACTCTGCATAGTCCTCCCGACCATAGTTATGCTCAGACATATAATCATTCATTTCCTGCAAAGGGTCTTTAACATCATCTGGAGAATCCTGACCTGAATAACCACCTCCGGTGTCTATCTCATAATCAGAAATATCAGGTGTTTCTTCACCCTCCAATCCAATGAGTTCATCCTCAGCTTCGGTGACCGCTTCTATTTCTTCTGCGCCTTCAAGTGGTTCTTCGATATCAATACCAGCGAGCGCATCTTCCTCGCTGATATCAGTCGCGGTACTAAAAGTGTCAGGTGTTTCTTCGATTTCCAATCCACTAAGCTCATCTTCCAGTTCAAATGCAGGTTCTTCAACTTCAATATCATCAACCGGTTCTACTACATCAAGATTGGAAATATCATCAAACCCCCCAGGATCAGTTTCTACTGAATCAAATCCCCCGAAATCATCAAATTCGTCATCCATTGTTTTCATCCCCTTTACTCATGAATAGCTTTTTTCAGAAAATTCTTATGTTCAAGAATTCTCCTGTAATTCGTCTTTGATATTTCAATACTCTTTGCTAAAAGCATTTTTCTGAGGAATTTGATTTTTGTACAATTTGATAGCTTCAAAGTAAGCTTTGTATTAACCATTTCCTTTACATACTCTTTTATGTAAATATCCAGCTTCGGCAGCAGTGATGCAAGCTCCGAAAGGGATTTTATACTAGGTCTGAACCTGTTTACAAGTCTTGATGAAAGGAAGTCAGCGTCTGCTTTTACTTTGAAATCACAGTGATCGGTACATTCACAGTTATATTTACACTCATTATGTGGTATCAAAAGATACTGCTTATCATCCCAGTAATGCGAAACCGCTGCAATATCCTCATCAAAAATGAAAGGTCTGATATTTGCTTTATCAAGAACATTATAAGTTTTAATATGCAAAGGCTCATGAACTCGACCATAGTGAAGCATTGCCTCACCAACGCCAAGTCTGCCAAGACGATCATAATCTGCATCCGTCATATTGGTAGCATTGCGTATCATATCCTTATTGTCTTTTTCAACAAGACGGAACATCACCTTGACATTAGTATTTGCAACAATATTTTTTCCTACTTTTGTTGGTGCCTGATCTGCAATTATAATTCCCGTACCGTATGAACGGATCTCTGCTATCATATCCTCAACTGCCTCAATAGTTGCGCTCTGTGAATCAGGAGATCCATCCTGAGAATGTCCTCCTGCTCCTCCAAGGAGTACATGAGCCTCATCTATGAGCAGTATATTTTTGAGTTTTCCGTCACCGGCAACATTATTTTTCGTATATATACATATAAGTATGAGCAGCAACGCCATAATAAGGGATTTCTGCTCTTTATTGTTGATTGCATTAAGTTCTATGACCGTAGGCTTGCAAAGCAGATCCTCGATCGGTATTGTATGAATATTGTCATAAATAAAACTGTTTTGTTCTATAAGGCTGACAAGTCTTACTACCCCGGCGCTTTCCATATTCGCTTTGACATCGCCCTTATAATCCATACTCTGTATTCGCCGTTTGAATACTCGTATAAATTCATACATTCCAAAAGGCTCTATCCCATCATCATCCTTTGTACTGTTGAGCCGCCAGCCATACTCATTATAGCACTCATTAATTGATGCCAAAAAAATATCCGGCAGAGGATCGGGCATAGAAAATGCCGCCTTGAATGCTGTCATCAGGCTAGGAACATAGGTTTCAACTGTAACGCCTGTGGGAGGAACAAAGGGATTTATTATATACGGAGATACATTACTTTTTCCCGGAGTAAATATCTGTAGATCAGAAATACCGTCTATCAGAGAACGATATTCTGTTTTTGTAGGCTCGATCGCGATAAAGGGTATATTAAAGCCGTTCCACATCTGAAGCAGGAATCCAAGTGAAAAATTAGTCTTACCTGAACCAGGGGTTCCAACTATAAGACCATGCTTTGTAAAATCATTCAGTGGAATACCTGCATGAGTAGGTCTTATTGAATTTGCCGAGCTGTTCTGGATTATTCCTATCTTGAAATTGCCCTCAGAGATGATATTCTTATTCAGCTTTTCACGGTTTGTAAGTATTTTCTTTGAATCAAGACCAATAGCAGTTCCGTCATCTATCGGAAATTTAAATACAGTCCTTATTTCTCCAAGAGTCATGATATAGCGAAGCCGCATCATATTTGTCGGAGCATCAGGTCTGTCCCAGAAGCTATGTTCTCTTTCGTTATATATAAGGTAATTGCTGTTCACCCACGGTGAAACTTCAAAATAATCACATATACTCACAGAACTTTCCCTGATATCAACCATTTCAAGTGAATTTGAAGTTCTTGCCGTTTCATTTTCAATAACACTGATCAGTTTATTACACAGAGTATCTATACTGTTAGGCGGAGAAAAGACAAGAAAATTATAATAAGCATTATTATTATTGAATGCAGATAAATAATAATGAAACGCATCAGAAAGTGCCTGTGTTCCAGCATCAAGGGGCATCATACCGTGAAGCCTGCGAAGCTCTCCGATATAATACTCCAGCATGGAATTCACCTGCATAATAGCTGCTTTTTCTGTATCCTCATATCTTGTAGGTATTATCTGCAGAGATACGAGACTGTCAGGATACTGGGTCATAGTATTTGTAATTGCTGTCACATTAACATTTTCCGTAGGAATGATCGCATCATTAAAATAGATCATTCCTCCGAACATACTATTTATAACTCTGTCCTTTTTTGATACTGCCGCACAGTTTGAACAGTCAACCGTCCTGAGAGAGCCAAAAAATATCTCATAATCCTCTTCAGTCTCCAGAAACTCAACAGAATAATTCTGCCTTTCCATATCATTTTTTATGCTTATAGAAAGATTATCTATGTAATCCGTAAGCATTTCAGCAGAACTTCCCAGTTTTCGTATTACAAAATACATCCGTACCTGTGCAGCATATGTCTGATCTGTAACAGGAATACTATGAAAAATTATCTCAAAGGATGTATTTTCAAGATCGGATGAACGGATCATCCCGAGCAGGAGCTGAGTAAAAAAATTCTGGCTCATCTCACAAGCTTTCTCCGGAATACGGTGTATCAGTTCATAATAAGGAACCTTTGTTATTTCTGCAACCGCATATGCTACACAGCTGCCGTCTGTACTATAGCAAGTTCTGACCAATCAAAACACCGCCTTACAATATTCGACATTGACCGCAAAGTGCTTTCGCAAGAAAACTGACCTCACCTGTTTTCAGCTTCATTGCAACATATTTTTTGAATTTATATCTCATTCCGCCAACATCTATATCTGCACCGGCAGTATTCTTATTTCCGTCAAGTGCGCTAAGAACGCCGAATGCCAGCTCATCCGGATCTGTAGTCGTCAATATGTATGCTTGTATAAGATTACAGGTCACTTTGTCGTTTCCGACTTTGATACTGCAATTTATCATTTCCGGTTTAGAGTAGCTGATAGTTCTCATTTTTGTTATGCTTCCGACCTTAGCCGCCGGAAGATCCTGCATAAGAAGCACATAACGCTGAAAACCATTATTACTTATTCTTGTTGCTGCCTGAATCAACTCTCCGAATATTTCCGGCTCAAACTGTGACGGATTTATCGATGAAAGATACATATCTATAACATCATCACTGTTTATTCCAGTTGCCTTTACCATCCTCAGCATTTCAACTCTTCGATCTGATGGAATATTAAACATACATATCATTTTTGTACAGGCCTTTGAATTCATACGAAGTCCGGCCTGAAGAAGCTGATAGATGACCTCTCTCTGTACTTCAAAAGAATCAGGATTCCCGAATACATAATTACTCAGTGTCTGATTAAAGAATGAACGGTTAAGTCCCAGATTAAACAGACGCTTAACTATCTCTGGTTTATTCTCCTTATCAAGACTACAGCTGATGATATATTTCTCGACAGTATTGGTTGAGAGGTCATTCGTCATCGACAGCAGGAATGTGATCATCGAAAGTCTGTTTTCAGGGGTATCATATGTCTCACAAAGATAGTCAGATATAAACTTATATCTGACCTTATCAGACACCTGAAACTTCATCATCGAGTCAATAAGGCTTTGTTTGTTCTCAAGAGTAAGATCTTCCCTTGACAGGATCACATTGAAATGATCAGCACTCATCTCAACAAAATTATCTGAATCGGTCAGCATATTGAAATTCTGTTTACAGACCTCATATCCGCAGTCTGAAACAGAGAAATCAACAATAGTTGCGACCTCCACATCCAAAAGATCTTCTTTTATTATTGCTGTCATAAGCTCATTTATCAGCTGCTGATCTGATAGGTGTGTTATGATATTGCTCATAATACATTCTACCGACGGTCTTGCAGGCGTTCCGCACAAAGCAACAGCTATACGACATTTCGTCTCTGCACTGTCTGAGGAATTACAAATATAGTTCTCAAAAACCTTTATGTCATCCTCAGAAAGCTCTTCATCCCGCTCAATAAGGAACGAAGCATTTTCCGCTTTGTCTTCATTATCGGGCAATCTATTCAGAAGAGTTTTCATAACTGCTTTTTTATCAATATTATCAGCATTATGCAGTATCTGTAAAAACATATCGAACATCCCGTTTTTTACGGAAAAAGATATCAGATTGCTGTTCAGGCTCCTTGAATAGACACCATCTGCATTAAAATACTTGAGCAATGTTTCTTTTCTCGTTTTTGCATTAAGAGTGTCAAAAACCAATATCAGAACGCCAACAACCTCTGATGAATCAAAAAAATCATAAAGAGCGATCTCTTCCTCAGTAGGGGAATCACCCTTTGACATCAGGGACGAATAATTTTTCTTGATCATAGAAAAATAATTCTGCTGTTCGGATTTTGATATGCCGCCATTGACAATCATATTCATCTCATAAGCAATTTCTGCGATGATCGTACCTACATAACCTGAATCTATTTTTTTACATTCCACAAGATTATTCTGTGCACTGCTCATACGCTTATAGGCAATATCCAGAATTGCCTGTTTCACAACATTCTTGATAGTAAACATTGTGTCAGCCTGTTCATGTCTTTCAATCAACGCGCCGCAATACAGGCATTTCCACATTTTCGTTTCTTTATCGTAATCAAATTTTGTTCCGGCGCAGGAGGTACACTTCTGAACAACATAACTTACCGACATTTTTATCCCTCGTTACTTTTTTTCTTTGGCTGATTACTTGCTGTTTTTCAGGAGCATATTTCTCTCGGAAATATACGAACTCAGCTTATAACAAGCCTGAAGTGCTTCATTCCTTTCATTATTTGAGCAAAGGTATTTCAGTTCCTTGACCTTACTTGTTATCATATCATCAAGCTCTTCTGTAACACTTGTTGTCATAGGGTCGGAAAAACGAATACCCTCCTGAACCTTATGAAGCTCTTTTTTCAGTTCCGGATCAAGACACTGATCTTCAAGAACCTTTACCGATACTGCAAGATTTTTAATTGTTTTTACTTTCGTTTTGATATCTTCGTTAATATTCTCAACAACGCCCTTGCTCATAAGTGCCAATGTCGCAAAAATAATGAACACCAAAAGCATTATCGACTGGATAACAATTGTCAATGTCGTAGATGCAACAGAACGGAACAGCATGAATACAAAGGAAGCAAAAAGCTCTGCTACAAAATAAAATATAGAAAACGACATCAACGGAATTTTCATGAATATTGCTTCTGAATCCGATTTCTGAAATGTAAAATAAGCAACAACTAAATTTGCAACAAAGCTCATGCACATAAACGCATAGCTCAGCCAGAAAACATCGTTTTTCTCATTAAACGCCGTCAGCGTGATAATATTATAGATCGCAAAAACAGCTGCATATACTACAGCAATCATAATAATATATTTTTTATCTGTCTTTTGTTCCATGATGCTATATCTCCTTTCAGCCTACTTTTGTACCACAAATATTACAGAACTTAGAACCCTCCGCCAATTTTGCATTACAGTTAGGACAAACAGGCGTTGTTTGCAAACGATTGCCGCAGAAATTACAAAAAAGTGATCCTGGTGCTACCTGACTTCCGCACTGTGTACAGAATTTTCCAATTTCCTGAGGCTGATTCATCTGTGTCTGTGGAACAGTCGGGGCAACTGGCTGTGCAGGAGCAGCCGACTGTGATGGTGCTGCACCTGCGCGGTTATTTCTAAGAAATCCGCTCACATTAAAGCCTCCGGGCTGATTACCTCCGGAAACCGCGCTGCTCGCAGATCCAACTCCGGAAAGATCCTTAAGGCTGTCATTTCTGACTCTGCTCGGATTAAGGGCATCTCTTGCAATATCGACAATAGATCCGCCAAGTGCTCCGCCCATCATAAATCCACCGACCGCACCGCCGATATTTCCCATCGTACCCTCATTGCTGGCAAACTTCTCCGCAATCATCATCTGGCGCTCTTCCTGCCATGTATAGCCCTCGATAAGACGACCGCTTCTTCTTTCCTTAGCTGCCTTTACAGCATCATAATCCTCTTTAGGTACTTCGATAGTTTCTATGTTGAAATATTCGATCCTTATACCATATTCATCAAAGATATCATCAAGTCTTTCTTTGACCGCCTCACTTATCTCAAAAAGATTGGCATTTATCATGAAATAGCTGAGTTGGCCGTTTATCATTATCTTTGATATACAATCCTTGACATGGGATGAAATAATACCCTTAAAGCCGTTCATCAACTCATCAGAAGTATATCTATTTCTGAATCCAGCCTGCTTTACAATAAACTTTCTCGAATCAATGATTGAGAATGTAAGACTTCCATGCAGCATTACATGAAGGAATATGTCATAAAGCGGATCATCAAGAGCTATTGCGCCTCTGGTTCCCCAGAGCATATCCATCTGATGAACCTGATTAATATAGAATACCTTGCATGGGAACGGATTTGTACCGCCAGTAGGAATATTGATGATCTTCTTAACAATAGGGATATTTGGTACAGTAAGAGTGTGTCTGCCAGGACCAAACAGATCTGCCGCCTGACCATTAACACACAACAATGCCTCATAGGTTTCATCAACTATAAGTTGTGAAGTCGCATTGATCTCTTCACCTGGATATTTCCATATAATGTCATCAGGTGAACCTTCAAATTTAATTACTTGTGAAAGTGCCAAAATAATCACTCCTTAAAAATCATTAGGGGTTCTCTGAAAACCGGAACATGAATCAGTTTGCGTCCGTATTTTTTTCGTAGGCGAGGCGGAAAGCCGAAGTAATACTTTATATTGCCAGGCTTTACAACGAAGCATACGGGAAATTTGACAGCAAAATGATCGTGAAATAGGTTTTCAGAGGTTCCCATTATCTAAAAAGCTATATAGTAATAGTATAGTAAATTCAAAAAAACTGACAGTTGCTTGCCGCGGAAGAAATCGACAACTAAATACCCATGAATAAGGTCTTAAGAATCACCACATAAAAATCATTTTTTCTTTTTCCTACTTTTAAGTCTGTCGAGCCAGGACATTGGCTTTGCAGAATTAACACTGCTTGATGGATCAAAGACCGTAAAATTCATTTTAGGCTGTTCTCCGAACATGGGGTCAACATCGAACGATGTTACCGGCGGCTGTATTTGTACTTGGGGAATATCGTGAGATACAGATTCTTCACTGACGATAGTTTTCTCCTGAAGCTCCGCGACATTCTCTGTTTTCTGCGGCTCTGTAATCTCCGGTTCAACAACTTCCGGCTGTGGCTCTGCAATAACTTCTACTTTCTGCGGCTCTATTACCTCCGGCTCAGCGGTCTCAGAGTAATCAAGGTTTTCCATGAACTCATCAAAGCTGATGTCCTCTTTTATTGGTTCTTCCTGTTCTGGTTCCGGAGCAGTTTCAACGCCTT
>CACZSM010000183.1 GCA_902783815.1 uncultured Ruminococcus sp. | reverse complement strand
CGTAGCTGGATCTGTTCTGTACTACAGGGGTTATCCATATAGCTGTAAAGCCAAGAGCCTTTATATAGTCAAGCTTATCAATAAGACCCTTGAAATCGCCTCTCCATGCTGGGTCGCTGTCAGGGTTCTTTGCCTTGGTATCGTCCACACAATGCTCGTTGTTGCTGGTATCACCGTCATAGAATCTTGTTGTGATGAGGAAGTATATTGACTCATCACGGAAGTCTGTTCTCGAATTTGCATAAATGACTCCTCTTTCCTCATTGCTGAGGATATCAGCAGCCTGTACTGTCATCGGTGATGCGACCATGCCAACACCGGTAGCAGCTGCTATCAATGCAGAAAGAATCATTGCAGATGTGCGCTTCAATGCGCCGTTGAATTTCTTTACACTATTCATTTAGAAAAACCATTCCTTTCTGAATCAGAATAATTCTGACAATATCCGTACCGTAGATATTTTTTGTAAAAAATACACAAACAAATATCCACAACACAAACCTGCCAAATCAAATATACTCACAAAAAACTTTTTCGACAGCACCTCCGTTTTTTATAAAATTACTTTAAAAACGCCAATATAAAGTGTACAATCCAGTGCCAGACACAATATTATGTATTTTTCCATAATTTTTGCAGCATCATGTACGCTTTTCCTTACATATTATTTTATAACATTGACCTCTTTTTGTAAAGATTTATTTTTGTTCAAAAATTCGTAATAATTAACACCCTGTAAAGATTCTTTGTATATTACCTACAACATAAATAAAAAAATCCTGTAAAAAATTACAGGATTTTTCTAATAAAATATACACAACAAACAATTTACAAATACAATTTATAGTAATAATAACAAAAGAACATAATTTTTATCCAACAAATCATCAATTATGTGCATTTTGACATTTACATTTTTGAGTATAGCACATCAATTATTTTCACTGTTCTTAGAAGATGTATCGTCTGTTTTTTCTTCATCAAACTTTATTGAAATTCCATTTACCTCAACACCCTCATCAGCTCTTACCATTACATATTTAACACCATCAATGATTCTTGTGTTTATCATAAAGCTGTACTGTGGGTCAACCTTTATTGACATATATGAGTTTTTAAGCTCAAGCTGTTTTGGGTCAATAATATTCTGAGGAGGTATCTCTGTGGTTTCTCCGAATCCGCTTTCAAACTTTTCATCAAAATCACCAAGCTCTTCCTCCTGCGCTCCGCAGGTTGCAAGCACTCTGCGAACATCGTTTTTATCAAACATCAAAGGTTCCGGGTCCTTGCTGTCCTTATGCTCTGTTATGATGTCATTTATCATATCATGAACAGACTGAACAAACTCATAATTACAGCTTTCAGGCGCAGCAGTTGAAACAAGAGTACGGAATGTTTCTTTCTGCTCCTGCGCAGGCATCTGTGGAGTTGTACCGAAAAGTGACTCAACTACATCCTGATGACTGTCAGCTATACTTTTTGAGTAAAATACAGCATTGTAAAGATTTGTCCTTCTGTCATCAAATGCCGGGAACATAAATCCTATATCAGGTGCAGAAACATTTGATTCCATACCAGTGCTGCAAAAGCCGTTATCAGCCCTTGAAAAACCAAGCGCAGCCTTTGTTATCTTTATCGGACAAACACAGCATACAAAATATCGGAAAAGCTCTGTAGAGTCATCGTCAATTTCGTCATTTTTCGATAACGACGGAACATCATAACGATCATATGCTGCAAGTATCAGATAGTTAAGTTCAGTAACATATGAATTGATTATCTTCTCATACAGCTTATCAAGCAGCTCCTCATCACCAAGTTCACTTTCCCTCAATTGTGAAAGCAGCTTATGCTCTTCACCCTCATTTACCTGATCGACAGAAAACTCAATATTCATCAGATTTCTTCCTACAGCGCCGGAAACAGGCTTCTTCAGCAGTTTGAAAAGCCATTCCTGCTGATCGTCGTTCAAAACTGAAACAGGAACTTTAAAATGTGAGGTTATTTCTTTTGTTGCACTGACATAACACCCCATTACATAGGTTATATTACTCTTTTCTGGTTTGAATCTTCTTTTTATCTCAGCTAATTCCTTATCTGTCATTTCTTAATTCTCCTCAAAAAATATTACTGTCAAAAAACAGCATAAGGTTATTCTAACACATTTTCCCAGACAAAACAATATTTTTATCATTGGTATAAAATTTTTTCTGTTGTACTTTGGAATAAAATGTGGTATCATATATAATGGCAGTTTATGTGACAATAAGTTTATTGAGTTCAGAATAGGAGTACATTATGAACAGTATAAAACATATTGACCTTATCCGTGAATACGGCAGCGATATACTTGATTCTGAGGGTATGAAAATAGAAAAAAACTGTGTTCAGCACGGAATATACAGTGTTTACGATCATTCTTTGTTCGTGACATCAATGTGTCTTAGGATCGCAAAAAAAATGAAGCTCCATGTTGATGAAAAAGCTATGGTTCGCGGTGCTTTGCTGCACGATTACTTCCTCTACGACTGGCACAATAAAAGCTGGGCGAACTCTATACATGGTTATACTCATCCAGGCAAAGCTCTTAAAAATGCTGAAAAGGATTTCAAGCTCGGAAGAATTGAAAAAAATATGATAAAACGACATATGTTTCCTCTCACACCTATCCCTCCGAAATATAAAGAGGGTATGATCCTTTGTCTGGCTGATAAGATCTGCGCTTTGTATGAAACATTCGGCGGAATAAAACATAAACACAGGATCAGAAAAGAAAGGATCAGAAAATGAACAGCTTTTTTCTATTTGAAAGATATTTCTTCTGGCTTGTGTTTTACAGCTTTGTAGGATGGATATATGAATCTCTGCTTGAAAGTTTCCGTCAAAAGAAGCCTGTCAACAGAGGTTTCCTTTACGGTCCGTATCTTCCTATCTATGGCAGCGGCGCCCTTATAGATGTACTTATTCTCGGACAGATAAAAGATCCTGTGCTTCTATTCCTGCTGAGTGCTTTTCTTACCTGTACTCTTGAATACCTTGCCTCGGTAATACTTGAAAAAATGTTCGGTCTCAGGTGGTGGGATTATAATGATTTTAAATTTACTGTAAAAGGCAAGGAAATAGATGTCGGAAAATTCAATATCAACGGCAGGGTATGTCTTGTCGGATGGATTGCTTTCGGGACACTTTCAATTGTACTTGTACTTCTTATTCATCCCATTGTGGAAAGAATGACAAACCTTATCCCCCATCCCGCTTTTGACTACATTTGTGTAGGATTGATGCTTTTTGTTACTATTGATATCGTAATGACGATACTCAGCCTTACGAGCTTTACAGAAAAGCTCAAGAGCCTGTCAAGTACAATAGATCATTTCAAAAGCGGCATCAATTCCAGAATGCAGACTATGGCTGCATATGAAAAAATAAATGCTGCCTACAGCAAATTTACAAAAAGTCTTAATGAACATCAGAAAAGACTTATCCGCTCTTTTCCTGCGCTGCGCTGGACAAGATACAGAGAGCTTACTGATGAGATAAAAAAATTCTTCTTCCATAAAGAAAATAAAATTGAAACAGAGCGATCTGAAAACTCTGACTATATGGATGATATTGAAGAAATTGATGATGCAGTCAATGAATAATGTTTTATATTTTACTTGTTCTTAAATTCCAAACCGCTTCATATTATGGTAAAAAATATGAAGCGGTGATTATTTTGCTTACAATTCTTGAAGTAATTGATGACAAACCAGAAAAATTATCTGACAAGATCCGATCTGTTTTCAGTCCGTACAGTGTTATCTCAGATGTCAGGAATTCAGGTGGTGTAAATGTACTTACACTGAAATATTACCTCAGAAGAGGAAATGTACAAGGTGAAAATCTGTACAAATACTGTATAGGCTCGTCCAAAAAAATATTATGTGATAAAAATATCTCTCTGAAAAATTCCGACCTCGAACGATTTGAAAGTAATGAGCTTAATGAAAAGCTGCTTGAAAACTTCCTTCTTGATTTGTATTCAAGAAATGATCTGCCGGAAGGGATAAAAACCGGATTCTATGACCCGGAAGCCGAATATCCATACTTTGCCGAGAGTATATTACAGTTCTGCTCTGATCTGACTGTTATTACTCAAATGCCAAAGTTTTATGAGATCGAAGCTGCAAGGGTACTGAAAGGAACAGGAGCAGTAATGAAAGTCAGCAATTCCCTTGACAGTATTTGCAGCTGTAATGTGCTTATATCGCCCTCAAAGCTGAAACGGCCATTGCCGACACATCAGAATACAGTAATTTTTACAGTCTGCAATCCTATTGTTCATATTCCTGGTATCATTATAAACGGATATGATATTGATATCCCTGAGCAATATGCAAACCTTAAACCGGAAACCATTGAAACGGATTATTTTCTTTCCGGTCTGTATTCACTTTGCTTTGTCAAAGAGCTTGCAGACATAATACCTTATTCATGCCATACAGATATTGTCTGTTTTTCTTCAGATGAAATGATAAAACTGATCTCTCCATAAAATATAATTCGCACTGAACATCTGCATCAGTGCGAATTATATTTTTTATTCATTATTTTCCTTACTGTGCTTAAGCTCAATTATTTCCTCAAGCTCCTTTTTTGAAAACCTGTAAATCTTATTGCAGAAATGACAGCTTGCTTCAGCATGACCTTTTTCCTCTGCCGATGCTCTGATATCATCATCACTCATCATGCTTAGAGCTTTTACTACCTTTTCTCTGCTGCAGACGCATTTGTATTCTATTGGCATTTCATCAAGTATTTCTACCTCAAAGCCTTCAAGTGCTTTATCGCATATATCCTTAATGCTCATACCCTTTGCAAGCATAGTTGTAACTGGTTCTATTCTGCTAATGTTATCTTCTACCTTCTTTATTGTTTCCTCATCTGCCCCGGGTAGAAGCTGCAGCAGGAAGCCTCCGGAAAGCATCACCTCATGGCTTTCCTTGTCAAGCAATACGCCAAGGGCACATACTGTCGGTATCTGTTCACTTGTTGCATAGTAGTTTGTAATATCCTCAGCAACTTCTCCTGATACAAGCGGTACCATGCCAATATACGGATCACCCATACCATAATCTCTCATAACATTCAGTACACCGTTTTTGCCTACCGCTTTGCCAACATTTATCTTTCCATTTTCGTAGTATTCAGTTTTACAAAGTGGATTCTGTACATAACCCCTTACATTTCCCTTACTGTCACTTACAGCTATTACTGCACCAAGTTCACTGTTTTCACTGTTTATCCTAAGTGTAACAGAAGCGTTTTCCTGTTTAAGCTGTGCGCCCATGATTGAAGCTGCTGTAAGCAGTCTGCCAAGTGCTGCCGATGCCACAGGAGATGTCCTGTGTATTCTCGACGCCTTGAAAACTATATCAGATGTTTCTGCTGCTGAGATCACTACCGCACCATCCGAAGTTATACATCTTATTATCCTGTCATTACTCATCTTTTCATCTTCCTGACTACATAAATTTCCCTCTCGGAATTCTCCACAGGGGGATCAAATGACATATCGTCATATATTGCATCTATTATTAGTCCGCTTTCTCCAAGCATCTGCTCCATTTGCTCATGTGTATAGGCTCTTTCTGCAAACTGCTCGGAGCTTCTTTTATATCTTTCCCCATCCGGTTCAAAGAAATCAAGAGTTATTATTACCTTATTATTCTTTTCATTAAAATTATTCTGCCATGCACAGAATACATCCTTATTATCATAAATATAGCAATTATCTCCGAGTATATTTCTGTGCTTATATACAGTATTGGCATCAAACACAAACAGACCATTGTCATCAAGGTATTCGCTGATTTTTGAAAAAGCCCTTGTAAGGACTGTGGAAGATGTGATATGATTAATACTGTCAAGAGTGCATATGCAGGTGTCTATTTTTCCATAAAGCTGGAGTTCCTGCATCTTTTGCCGCAAAAATAGTATTTCAAGTTCTTCATCACAAGCCTTGCACATGGCCTGAGAAAGCATTTCCTCGGAAGCATCAGCTCCGAATATATCTATTCCTCTTTTTTTCATCTCTATGGTCAGACTTCCTGTTCCACAGGCAAGGTCAAGTGTTACTCCAGGGTCATGACCATACCTTTCAAACAATCTGATAAGGTAATCCGCTTTTCTGGAATAATCGACATTTCCGGTAAGGCAGTCGTAATACTCCGCAAAAAAAGAATAGCTCAAGACTGCCCCTGCTCCTCTCCTTCATCATCTATTCTGTTGAAGGTAAGCATATAGCCGTCGCTTCCATAATTCAATGAACGATTTACGCGGCTTATTGTTGCAGTGCTTGCTCCTGTCTTTTCCACTATCCTGCTGTATATCTCACCCTCACTGAGCATTTTTGCAACTACATATCTCTGCGCCATAGCCTTTATCTCAGGGACTGTACACAGATCATCAAAAAATGAGTAACACTCATCTACAGTTCTCAGACTAAGTATAGCCTTGAATAAAATATCCGTATTCTCATTTTTAATTTTCGGATTCATTTTTATTCCCCCAGCATTTTTTATTTCAGAGGACAGCATTCCGCTGCTTCCGAACTCACCATATAAGATTTTAGCATATAAAAGCGTAAAAGTAAACAACAATTTAAGGATTGATTTTATTATGTCATATTTTTCAGAAATAGATCTTCACGGAAAAACATCTGCCGAAGCAAAAAAGACACTGGATGAACTACTGAAAAAAATTCCTCCGGATGTAAGGGAGCTTACAGTAATTCATGGTTATCGTCAGGGTACTGCCCTGCGTGAGATGGTCAGGAGGTATTCCAATCCCAGGGTAGAAAGAAAGATCCTCGGATTGAATCAGGGATCAACTGTTTTCGTAATAAAGCAGAAGAAATAAAGCCGATCTGCTTTTTACAGACCGGCTCTTTCATTTTACATCTGCTGGATCATCTTTCGCCTACAAGTGACATTGTATCCCTTGCAATTACAATCTCTTCATTTGTCGGGATGACAAAAACATCTACCTTGCTGTCAGCGGTTGAGATCTTACCCTCAACACCTCTGATGGCTTTTCTGTTTACCTCGTCATCTATCTCTACGCCTATATAGCCCAGCTTATGACAAACATTCTCACGATGGCTTGACTGATTTTCGCCTATTCCTGCGGTAAATACAATTGCATCAACTCCGCCGAGAACTGCTACATAGGAACCGATATACTTAAGTATCTGATATTCGAGCATATCAATAGCAAGTTTTGCTCTTTCATTGCCGCTTTCAGCAGCAGCAGAAACATCTCTGTCGTCACTTGATATACCTGAAATACCAAGGAATCCGGACTTCTTATTAAGAAGTGTATCCATTTCAGAAGGAGTTAAGCCTTCCTTCTCCATTATAAAAGTTACAACTGACGGATCGAGACAGCCTGTTCTTGTACCCATCATTATACCATCAAGCGGTGTAAGACCCATGCTTGTATCAACGACCTTACCGCCGTCAATAGCAGTAATAGAAGATCCATTTCCAAGATGGCAGGTAATTATCTTAAGATCCTTTATATCCTTGCCCATCAGTTCAGCGCAGCGGTGTGAAACATATCTGTGTGATGTTCCGTGGAAACCATAGCGGCGAACTGCATACTTGTCATAATACTCATAAGGAACTGCATACATATATGCTGTCTGAGGCATTGTTGAGTGGAAAGCTGTATCAAACACAACTACCTCCGGAACATCCTTGCCAAAAACATCCAGACAAGCCCTTATTCCCTGAACATGAGCCGCATTGTGGAGAGGCGCAAGCGGAATAAGGCTCTCGATATCTTCAATAACCTTTTCATCAACTACTTTGGATTCCTTGAATATCGAACCGCCCTGTACTATTCTGTGTCCGATAGCAGAAACCTCTGCAAGATCCTTGATAACTCCGACCTTTTCATCAATAAGAGCATTTTTGATCTGAATGAAAGCCTCTGTATGGTTTGTCATAGTTACATCATACTCACACTTTCTGCCGTCACCTGTAGTATGCTTGAAGTGTCCATCGATACCGATTCTCTCGCAGTTGCCTTTAGCCAGGATACTCTCATCCTTCATATCAATAAGCTGATACTTCATTGAGGAGCTTCCTGCGTTGATAACAAGAATTTTCATGTTTAATATCCTCCGATAACAAAATATATTATTCGCCTTAAGAATAACTTAAACGAGTAACTACAATAATAATAAACCAAATCCGATCTGAATTCAATAGATTTTTTATATTTTTTTACAAAAAAACAGGCAGAGTCCTTTGAAACTCAAAACAAAAGACTCTGCCTACATTACAAATGCAAAAAAAGGTATGTAAGGTGAGACCGAAACTGCAACTGTCCCACATATTATTCCAAGAACAGCTCCTGCAATAACATCAGTAGGATAGTGTACAAGCAGGTACATTCTTGAAAGACCCATCAGAAAGGCATATACTACAACGGGAATAAAAAGCACAGGCATCATAAAGAACATTACCATTGATACGGCAAAAGATGACGCTGTATGTCCGGAAGGAAACGAATAATGTGCCGGATGCTTTATAAGCAGATCCTTTCCGAATTCCCTGCTGCAAGGTCTTACTCTTCCAACAATATGTTTTATTGTCACTTCACCAGTAAGACCTGTTATCAGCATAGCAAAAACCATAGTAAGACCCGTCAGCCGATATCGGTTAGCAAGCAGAAGCGGAATACACAACGCAAACCAGACATAGCCATAATTACCAGTTGTTGTTATAGCAACCATAATTTTATCCAAAGCAGGAGTATGCTTAGCCGACAGTTTTTTAAGCATTTTATCATCCCAAGCCTGAATTTGTTTAAGCATAAGCATCTCCTTTCAATCATACTGCTTACATTATAACATACCTTTCTGTATTATTCAAGCAGCACTTATTTTTCATTTCGTGTGAATTTATCCATTTTTGCAGTCGTATCTCGTATCCGTTCGCTTCGCAATAGCAATTACCGACGCGTATTTTTCTGAGTGAGGTTTTTCTTCCTTGACATATTCACTCCGACGAAATATCGTCATACACCTGCTTTCTTCGCCTTGATGCTATAAGAGAACCGGAAGATATCACAAGCATAACAGATACAAATATCAGCGCCACAAAAGAATTATCACTATTCTCTTTATTTTTCACAACAATATCCTTTTTCTCAGGCTTGACCTCGGACTGCTGTTCTGCTTTTTCTGACGATAGCTTTTCTTTTATCTGCTGTTTTACATCATCTGATATTTTAATCTGAATATCGAACTCATGATCCATTGAATCAAATGTTACCTGAACTATATCCACTTCAAAATCTGTTGTGCAGCCTTCAGGAAGTGAAAGCAAACTGACTCCGTACAGATCAGGGTAGATACCTTCAAATACCGCTTCGCCGTTTTCTCCGCTTATTGCTGTCTGACTGCCCAAAGACATCTTTGCTCCCTCTACCGGAATTCCATCGTCATCTACAAGTCTGTATGTAACTGTACCAGAGGGCTGTGTATCACACATTACTGCTGAGGATAGATTATAAGCATAATCTACGGCTCTGAAAAAGAATTTTTCGGAGGTAGGTCTTTCACTTACCCCACTTCTTGTATATATGCCTAATCTTGAAAGCTGATGTTTTAATTCCGTAATATCATAAGTATAAATCATACTTTCAGATTCTTCACTGATATTTACAAGTTTACAGGAATCACTGCTTATATAGCCCCCTTCAATAAGATCAGACAAGCTGTCTGCATAAAAATAGTGATCTCCTGAGCGGCAGGCTGTGTACATCATAAATCCCTGTATTCCATTTTTGTCCTTTGCGCTCAGTTCTAGAAATGCTCTGCCATCCTTTGCATATACATTTGCTCTTACATCGTTAGGAGGTGTATTATCAACTGTAAAATTATAAGAAATACTCTGTGGTGATACAGTTTCCCTTTCTGCAGACAATGGAATTGCGGAAACACTGTATATATACTCCCCCTCTGATATCTGAGCAAAAAAATTCTTCATATCGTCTGAATTGAAACTGCTGAGCAATCCAATATAAGGGTCATGATTGTCGCTTGCAAATGCGGAGACTGTTCCTATATCCTGTTCAAACAGAACCTTTCCAAAGCTGTCTGAAATAGTAATTCTGTAATCAGAGGCATCGCGAAGAAGATACAGATCCGGCATCATAAACGCATTTCCCATCAGACCGTTGTCATAATAATTCTTTACTGTATTTTTTCCTATGGATATCTTATCACCAATGAATTCACCTGTTGTCATATTCATACCGAGCTTATGGTCAGGATAACTTCCTCTGAAAGAAACAACTGCCGTAAAGCAACCATTACTGATTTCAGGAGCATCATTGTGCTCATAGAACATGGAATCAAACAGTTCTGAATTATTCCAGCTTCCACAATAACCCATTATGGGAAAATAAATTTGCTTTTCATCCTGATCTCTGAGTACAATGTAACCATCAAGATAAAATCCGTTTGGCGCAAGTATATCATAGGCAAGCATTGCTTCCTCGGATACAGTAATTTTAACCTTTATTTCTTTGCTTTCTTCTGCATTTAACTCTATCTTACTGACAGGTTCATCAAGATACATGAACTCTGTGGCAGATATGTCATCAAGACTCTCAGGAATAAGATAATTCCGTATATCCTTTCCATCTCCATTGTACATATCAGTCTGCAATACAGCTGACAGATCATATTCAACTGGTTCCTTGCTTAGCGAACTGATAATAATTGAAAATTCAAATTGTCCGGTTTCACTGTCACCTATGCTGGCTGAAGGCTGCCCCTCTTCATCGGTCACAATGACCTCGGATGATGTAATACCCTTTGTTTCCATTTTGCCTGCGCCCTGTAATCTTGGAGTATAATACAGATCCTCATTATACATTACTGGTTCAGAAGAATTCATTATTAGCGCTTTAATGAGTGAATTCCTGTCAATAGGGCTGTCTATATTTTTTTCAATAAATTCATCAGTCAGTACAGCAATACCTGAAACTACAGCAGAAGCCGCTGATGTTCCGCTTATTGTACCTGCCGTAGTCTCCACACCTGTTCCAACTGCCATTACATCCGGTTTTAACCTGAGATCATATGTTACTCCATAAGAAGAAAAAGAAGCTGGCTTTCCATTGTTACGGCTTTTAAAGAACTTTTTTTCCTTCACAAAACTCATCATTCCTGAAGGCTCTGAAATAACGATATCTTCATCAGATGAAGAAATAACAGCAGCAGGTATTCCAGAAGTTTCTGCTGCGAAATCATAGTACAACTCCTCATCAGTGATTATTATTACTCCGGCTGCACCATAATCAACACCTTTTTTTATTATATCAGAAAAATCAGATGTTCCGCCTTTAAATATCAGTATTTTATTTTTCAGATCCCGTTCAGAGATATCATTACCATCATCATCGGGTGTAATGTACTCATAACCTATTTCTTCTGAATCAGGAAAAACAGAATATTCACCCGTACTCAGAATCAACGGCTTATAAGAGATCTCTGTTTTTCCAATTGTCAGATAGGACATCAGCTCGACATCACCATTTACTGCACCGACAGACATTACATAAGGCAGTGATGATGGAAAAGCTATCGTACTGTAATCAGTATATTCCGCACCTATTCCGTTATCCGGAACATATCTCAGATTTTCTGAATAATTCCCCGCTGACGATACAATATAACTTCCGAGTTTATACAGACGGCTATAAACCGTATCAAAAACCTCTGCATTTGAAATAATCCTCGGCGTACCAAAACTCAGATTTATTACATCCGGCGAGAGCTTTGCCGTATCATCAATTGCGGCAAGCAAAACATCATCAGATATATTTTTTCTGCCATTACTACATACCTTCATAAGTATCAGACCAGCATCACGGGCAATACTGCTGCAGATCCCTGCGATCTTTGTACCGTGGCTATCGGGCTTATAAAAGGTATCGTCATCTTTTCCTGCATAATCATAGGCAAATACTATTCTCTTATTCTTATAAACAGAAGCACCGGAAACAGTATTGAAGCCTGCCGAATTAAGCATATAGCTTATATCATTTGCATTTATTGTCGGCACGATATCATTTTCTGAAAAAGCTGAATCAAGACAATTAAAGCTGTCATCAATAACAGCTATTAATTTCCCTTTTCCAGTTATACCCATAGAATAAAAATTCTGAACATCACAAAGTACAGGTTCTTCTTCTGATATCTCAGTTTCTTCCTCCTGCTGAATATCCTCATCCGTATCGCAGATCACAGCGCTTTGCTCAGAAGATAACAATACAGCAGATACTCCGTTTATTTTTCTTATCTTTTCACGGCTGCTGTATGGCGCACGGACACTGAACCCATTTATCACAGTATTGTATGTAAAACAGTTATCAAAACTTGCCTGAGGTATTATCCTGCTGATGCTTGCCTTTATCACCGCCTGAGTTTTCTTTAGCTGATCTGAATACTGTCTGAAATCTCCTGACTTTATAAAACTACGCAGATTACTGTATTTTCCTCTTGATGCAAGTACTGATTCACTGAACGATTCACCCTCAGCAATAACAATGAATGTCACCGTTTCATCACTTGCAGGAATTACAATATCAGGCGCAGAAGTCTGCTCATCTTTTTTATCAACGATCCTGAAATCCGATTTACCCGGATCCTTTGGCCGGCTTTCCTGATGATATCCCGAATTTAGTATCGGAAGCAAAAATACTGCCGCTGTAAGTAATATTGCAGACAGTGTACAGTAAAGCCCCTTTTTCATTAGTTTTCACTCCTCAACGGATGTTCTCAGTCATTTCTGTATCTTGTTGTGATCTGAGAGGATATATCCACAAGCTCATTTACAGCCTTGTCATATTCAATCATTATACCTTCCTGATTCTGACGGAACAGCTTATCATCACTGGTATTCATAGCTGTTGTCACAAGCATTTTTATCTTTGAAACACTGCTCAGCGCTGTCTCACACCAGGTTTTCAGGTCATTGTCAAGGTCGATATACCTTTCAGGAGCATCAAGACACGATAGCTCTGCATATTTATCTTCAAGCTGCTGCAGTGATACGATATATTCCTTTGCAGATTCCTTATTACGGCAATCAAGTGTCTCGTTTGCTTTTTTCAGTTCACGGGTAATATTAACCGCACTGCGCATATCATCCTTTACAGTGTCAACATACTGTTTTACACTGCGTCCGCCATTAAAGGAACAGCCTGACATTATCATGGTCAGTATCAATACAGAAAACAGACCAATTGTTTTCAAGCGGTTTTTAATTTTCATAAACTACCCCCGTGATCAAATACCAAAATCCGACAAAACAATACTGCTTCCCTGCAATACAAATATCTGTTCCAGCAATACGGCAGTACGACCCTTATAGTAATTGAGTATAGCTCCCTCAGCAGCTAAAAGACCATCTGTTCCGCCCTCTTTTGCCTCTTCATAAAAGCTGTTTTCCACAACTTCAAGACTTTCTTTCCATTTCTCCTGTGATTCCTCAAGTTTAGCCTTTTCGCTTTCGTTATTACTTAATTTTTCACTTAATGAAAGATAAACTTTATCTGCTAAAGTTTTCCATTTTTCCGAGTAATCAGAGGTTATCTTTCTCATTTCTGCGCCACTTGAAGCATCCATCAAAAGAGAGTTATATTCCTTATCGAGTGTATTTTTATCAAAAATATGATTAAATTCCTCATCGGAAGTAAATTCAGTAGCTGTATGATAATCTGTTACGATATTTTCGTCATCAAACTGGTATCCCTCATAACTCATTTCAGACTTCTCAGATACCTGCTGACTGCTATCATCATTTGATTCCTCAACAGACTCCGCACTGCTTTCTGTAATTATAACAGACTCAGCTTCGCTTTCCTGCTCAGAAACAATGCTTTCCTCAGCGCTTGACTCATCCTCAGTCTGAGACGACTCTTTTTCTGCGTAAGATACTGTGTTATCCGTTTTTTCTGTATCCTTGCTCACGACTGTATCTGAATTTGACACATCATTTTTACTGCTGTCGGTGTAGCTCTCCGAATTAACAGATTTTGAACAACCGCCTGCAAGAAGAGCAGCGCTCGCAGCAACAGCTAAAACTGATACAATCCCAATAAAAAATTTTTTTCTCATTTTGCATCCTTCCAAACAAAAAGTATAATTCCGGAACACGATTTGATTTATTATACCACATAAATAACAAACTTTCAATATCGCTCATGTTCTGAATGTTTGATTGTTTGACATTTTTTTTAAAATGAATTATAATTGACATCGTTTAAAGGCTAATTATTACTATTAACAGTATTGGAGTAGTTTTATGATAAGTGAATTTGTCGCATATCTTGCCGGAATAATAATTTCTATGATCTACTGTTTTTATTCTTTCAGAAAAAATTATCCGTTCAGGAAAGTATTGTACACCTTGATATTTATTCTTTACCTTACCTGTGTCGCAGCAATTACACTTTTTCCGATGCAATACGATACACAGTTAAATAACCATATGTCAAACCTTGAATACAGACTCGAACTTATACCATTTGAAACAATATGGAGATTTACAGCAATAAACAACTTCTATGCTTTTTTTGTCCAGATAATCGGAAATATTGTTATGACTATCCCTTTTGGTTTTCTGATGCCAGTGATTGCAAAAAACAGATCAAAACGCTTTTATATCCTGCATTGTCTTGCGCTTCCTCTGATAATTGAATTTTCCCAGTTTTTCATTGGCTTTTTATTTCAGACATTTTACAGGACCGCTGATATTGATGATGTTATACTTAATTTCTGTGGAGCTATGATCGGTCTGCTTATTTTCAGACTGGTACCGGACAGGATCAAAAAATTTCTCAGACTTTCATAAAAAGAATTTATCCCTGACTCGTGATCTGCAAGTCAGGGAATTATTTTTATTCAAATGGTATATCCTCAGTAATATTATCAGTAGGAAGCCTCTCTCCAGTAAGGAATTCTACAGAACGCTCAATACTGTCCTTTGATCCTGCCCAGTTTCCGCTTTCACCATTTCTGTAATCAAACATCGTACAGAAATGATGCACATCCTGACGCAGTGTTTCAAGATAACCGCCAGTAAGACGCGATGTTGCTTCATAAAATGCCTGATAATTCTTACCAAGTCCCTTCTGATCAGAATTCATCAGAAGATAGAAATGCTCAAGGCATATAAATTTCTGTTCAGCATACAACTGACGAAACTCCGGCTCGCTCTGCCACATAGCATGAACTATACGAACCATATTTTCCATATTCTGCTTGATATCACGGCATATAAAGCAATCATGAATAAGAACATCAAGTGCTGCCATTTTCTTTTTATCCGGTTTTTTCGGCGCGACAGCAGGGATGAAATCTTCTGATATCTGCTGCAGATGACTTTCAAGAATCAACGCATTTGATAATCTTTTGCCAAGCCGTACCATCATCTCAAAATGACGGAAGCAGAAACCTTGCTCGTTCGTTTTTACCCGTACACTTGGCTCCATCATTGCTGAGCCTGTAATATATTCTGCTTTTCTTTTCTCAAGCATATCCCTCATACGGCACATAGGACAACCGTCCTTTGGCATAAACACATCATTTATCGGTATGCTGCATATATTTTCCTGCATGATATCACATCCCTTTCAAAGTTTTATTAATTCTTCTATCAGAAATCGCTTTGCTCACCCTTACCAAAAACATCTACAGGAACTCCAAGCAAAGACATCATCTCCAGATATCCGTCATACACTTCCGTTCTTGAGAAACCTCCTGCTTCAAGCTCATCATCACTGAGATCATTAAGTCTTGAATAAAAATCCGATGCAAGCTCTATATACTTATCACTGTATTCCATATTGTCAAACAACAGATCCTCCGCTTCACCGAATCTGCTTTCACGGATAAGCCTACATAATTCAAGATGTATTTCATCAGTGGAAGTCAGTGTTCTTGCATCGCTTATATCTCCTACCACGACATAATGTACAGCAGTTTCATTTTTATTAAAAACTATATTTGCCACAAATCTTGTAAGCATATCTATCTGTCTTAAAACCCAATCATCCTGAAATCCCATCAAAATCCTCCCACTCAGGACAAACCTGCACAATGTCCTGTTGAAAACGCCGCCTGCAAATTAAATCCACCAGTATAACAATCATAATCTATGACTTCTCCAGCAAAGTATAATCCTTTTATGATTTTTGAAGCCATTGTCTTGGGGTCAATCTCCTTTACGCTTACTCCTCCAGAGGTTACTATCGCTTCCTCAACAGGTCTGAAATCTGTTATTGTTCTTGTCAGCCTCTTAAGTCTATCAACAATAAGCTGCCTTTCCGTCTTTGTGATCTCGCTGCATTTTTTTTCAAGCGGGATATCTACTATTCTGCTGAAATCCTTTATCAGTGCAGCTGGCAGCAATGTACGCATCACTACAGAAAACTCATTTCCCTGCGCAGCGGAAAGCTCCCTTACCAGCCTTGCATCCAGCTTTTCATCGGAAAGTGCCGGTTTCAGATCTATCTCGATCTGGTATCTTCCACTTTCCATCTCTCTTATATGAGCCGATGCGCTCCGTACAACTGCTCCGGATAATCCCCAGCGTTTAAGCTCTGCTTCACCAAAGTCTGTATAAATGATCTTGTTCTTTTTGTTGTCCCTGAGCTTTATTCCTATATTTTTCAGAAGCAATCCATCAGCATCATAACCAAAATGCTCTGCCGTCACAAGCGGAACAAGAGATGCCCTGAGCGGTACTATCGTATGTCCTGCAGCTTCTGCAAAACGATAGCCATCCCCGGTTGAGCCTGTCAGAGGATAAGAACAGCCTCCAGAGGCAATTATCAGCTTTCTACATTCAACAACTGACCCATCACTTAGTTCAGCTCCAAATACCGTATCATTCTGTATCAATATCCTTATTGCTTCACCTGTCTTAATTCTGCACCCGCTTTTCAGAACTGCTGATTTGAGCGTATCAATTACATCCGCAGCCCTGTCGCTTACCGGAAAGACTCTGTTTCCCCTTTCAGTCTTAAGCGGAAGTCCTCTTTTTTCAAAAAATTCCATAACATCATGGGGAGTGAAATTCGTAAGACAACTATAAAGAAATCTCCCGTTAGTCGGTGTATTTGTAATAACTGTTTTTACATCACAGTTATTTGTCAGGTTACATCTGCCCTTTCCGGTTATATACAGCTTCCTTCCGACCTTTGAATTTTTCTCTATGATCATGGTACTCCTGCCGGAATCTGCAGAAAAACAGCCTGCCATCATTCCGGATGCTCCACCGCCAATTATGAGCGTATCAACATTCACTGCTGATCCTCCTCGCTTTTACTGCGGTAAACATCATATTCCTCCCAGATGTATTCAAGCCTTGAAAATGTATTCTCTACATCATTGCCAAGCTCTATTATCGTAGCAACTATCAGCGCATTTATCATGCTTAACGGCGCAACAAGAGAATCTACAACTGATGCCATATCACTTTTGGCTATAAGTACATAATCTGAAAGAGAACAAAGAGGACTCGTCATACTGTCAGTAAGGGCAATTACCTTTGCGCCCCTCCTTTTTGCGAAAGTCATCGCTTTGACCGCTGCATTGGAATACCTTGGAAAACTGATACCAATTATTACATCATCTGCTGATATCCTGAACAGCTTTTCATATATTTCTGTTTCTCCGTAGTTGCTTATTACTTTGACATTTTCAAAAATCAAAGAATAGTAGTATCCGAGGAATGAAGCAAGAGCCGCAGAACTTCTTACTGCAAATATATAGATAGTCTTTGCATTCGATATAGCCTTTACCGCCTGCTGAAAATCATCCTTTGATGTCTCATCAAGCGTCTTTCTGATCTTTTCAATATCCTGGTTGAGCACAGATGACAAAACATCTTCTCCGGCAAATCTTGCCTTTGTTACCTCTATCCTTTGTACAGAAGTAAGCTTGTCCCTTATCATTTCCTGCATTGCCTTCTGCATTTTTGGATATCCGTCATAGCCAAGCTCCGTTGCAAAGCGTACAACAGTTGATTCGCTTACGCCTACAGTTATACCTAATTTTGAAGCTGTCATGAATGCTGCTTTATCATAATGCTCTGTGATAAAATTAGCTATCAGCTTCTGACCTTTTGAAAATTTTGAAAACCTATCATTTATCTGAGTTAGTAGATTCATTGCACTTACCTCTTTTTTACATTGAAGTCAATGTAGCCATCAGTATGGAAAAAACACTTATAACGATCAATATACACAATATAAGTGCAACTATCCTTATTATCGTCTTTCGTTTTTTGAACATCCCTATCCTCTCCCCTCTCATATATTTACCTTACTAAATCTTATACCAATGTCAAAAAAAAAGCAAGCAAAACAAGAAATTATTTTTAACATTTTTTAAAATTGCAGGATTTTGTCTCTGATAATTCATTATTAGCATTATTTTTTTATTTTTCGTTTATCTCTTAGGTTAAAAAGCATTGACAAATCTTTGTTTTTGAAGGATAATATGATTGTATATTTTTGTATATTGATTGGAGGAAGGATCATGGGCTACACAATCGCTCAGAAAATAATCAAGGCTCATCTGCTCAGCGGAGATATGACCGTCGGCAGTGAGGTGGGTCTTAAGATCGACCAGACACTTACTCAGGATGCTACGGGTACTATGGCTTATCTCGAATTTGAGGCTATAGGCGTACCAAGAGTAAAAACTGAAAAAAGCGTTGCTTATATCGATCATAATACATTGCAGACCGGCTTTGAAAATGCCGACGACCATCGCTTTATACAGTCTGTCTGCAAAAAACATGGTATCTACTTTTCTCGTCCAGGTAATGGTATCTGCCATCAGGTTCATCTTGAAAGATTCGGCAAACCGGGTAAGACTCTTATCGGCTCCGACAGCCATACGCCTACAGGAGGCGGTATCGGTATGCTTGCTATAGGTGCCGGCGGTCTTGATGTCGCTGTTGCTATGGGCGGCGGCGCTTACTACATATCTATGCCAAAAATGGTTCGCATAAATCTCTCCGGAAAATTGCAGCCCTGGGTCTCTGCAAAGGATATTATTCTTGAGGTCCTCCGCATTATGACCGTTAAGGGCGGCGTTGGTAAGATCATTGAATACGGCGGAGATGGCGTGAAAACTCTTACCGTTCCTGAAAGAGCTACTATTACCAATATGGGCGCTGAACTTGGCGCTACAACCTCTGTTTTCCCGTCTGATGAGATCACAAGGGAATTTATGAAAGCTCAGGGTCGCGAAGAAGACTGGTCAGAACTTTCTGCCGATGAGGATGCTGTATATGATGAGATAATCAATATCGATCTGTCTGGACTCGTTCCAATGGCTGCCTGCCCACATAGCCCCGATAATATTAAGACTATTGAGGAAATTGGCCCTCAGAAAATAGATCAGGTATGTATAGGTTCTTGTACGAACTCTTCTTACCTCGATCTTATGCGCGTCGCTGCTATTCTTAAGGGTAAAACCGTTTCTCCGGATGTCAGCCTCGCAATCGCTCCGGGTTCAAAACAGGTCTATAATATGCTTGCAAGAAATGGCGCCCTTGCAGATATTATCGAGGCTGGCGCAAGAATTCTTGAATGTGCCTGCGGCCCGTGTATCGGAATGGGTCAGTCGCCTAACAGCAAGGGTATTTCTCTGAGGACTTTTAACCGTAATTTTGAGGGACGCTCCGGTACCCGTGACGGACAAATTTACCTCGTCAGCCCTGAAACTGCTGCCGCTTCTGCTCTTACCGGCGTTTTTACAGATCCGAGAACTCTTGGCGATGCTGTTAATATCCCTCTGCCGGAAAAATTTGAGTATAATGATAATATGGTCATCGCTCCTGCTCCAGTCGAGGAAATGGACAGCGTTCAGATACTCAGAGGTCCGAATATAAAACCGTACCCTGAAACCGCTCCTCTCGCTGACAGCATTGATGTGCCTTGCTCACTTAAAGTCGGTGACAATATAACAACTGACCATATTATGCCGGCTGGCGCTAAGATTCTTCCTCTGCGCTCTAATATTCCGGCTATTTCTCAGCATTGCTTCACTGTATGTGATAAGGACTTCCCGGATAGGGCTAAAAAACTTGGCGCAAGCATTATTGTCGGCGGTGTAAACTACGGTCAGGGTTCATCCCGTGAACACGCTGCTCTTGCTCCTCTTTATCTCGGCGTTAAGGCTGTTGTCGTGAAATCCTTTGCAAGAATACACAGGGCTAACCTTATTAATGCAGGTATCCTTCCGCTTACTTTCGTTAATGAGTCTGATTATGACAGCATCAGCGAGGGCGATGAGCTTTCTCTGCCGGATATCCGCAGTCTGATCTCTGAGGGCAGAGAGGAAATTAAACTCGTGAATAAGACCACTGGAAAGGAAATTCCTGTTCTTTGCGAACTTTCTGAAAGAACAAGAGATATCATTCTTGCAGGAGGTCTGCTCGACTATACAAGAAATAACGGCTGATCCATGAGGTATTTCAGATGTCATAAGAACTGAAAGAAATAATAGATTACTGTGCTCCCCATAAGGCAGTATCTATTGTAGGCATAGTGGTAATGGCTCTGTCACCGGCAGCCTATTTTATCTGTGATGCTGTAAAGCATGATGCGGTGTTAAATATTGCAGCTGTTATCTCTATGCTGCTTGTCGGTTTTCTGTTTTTTATTTTAAGACCATGGTATGCAGCTAATGTCAAACACTCATTACTAAAATTTGAAAAGGATAATAGCATAAATAAGGCATACCGTGATTTCATGCACGGCGACAGAATTGCAAATGATATGATGATATGCGGCGAACGGTATCTTTTCTGCAAAGGTATGGGCGTTGTAGTGTATTTTCCTGATGTTGTGGAAATAAAATACAAGGAACTGGATTATACTTTCATACCAGTCAATGATGAGCTGAGCTTGCGTCTTAAAAGCAAGGAAAGGCTTGTCATACACTCCATGCCGCATGATAAAGGAAACAGGTCAAAATTCATGGATATCATAAAGACTATATCAAAACACTGCCCGGATGCGGAAATTAAGGCGTGAAATATCTATTACTATGCCTGTGTTTACTTTACCTATATCTAATATAAAATTTTTTTATAAAGGAGAATTTTTTAATGTCCGATAAAATTCAGATGAAAACTCCGCTTGTCGAAATGGACGGCGATGAGATGACCAGAATACTCTGGAAAATGATCAAGGATAAACTTATCTGCCCCTTTGTTGATCTTAATAGTGAATATTATGATCTTGGTCTTGTCAACAGAGAAAAAACTAAGGATCAGGTCACGATCGACAGCGCGGAAGCTACTAAAAAATATGGAGTGGCTGTAAAGTGCGCTACCATTACTCCTAATGCGGAGCGTGTTAAGGAATATAACCTTACACAAATGTGGAAATCTCCTAACGGTACTATCCGCGCTATCCTCGATGGTACAGTTTTCAGAACCCCTATTCTCGTTAAAGGTATTACACCTTACATTTCTAACTGGAAAAAACCTATTACTATTGCCCGTCATGCTTATGGCGATGTGTACAAAAACAGCGAAATGGTTGTCGCTGAGGGCAGTAAGGCTGAACTTGTCGTTACTGATAAGGACGGAAATGAATCAAGACAGCTTATCCATGAATTTATTGGCTCAGACGGTATTATCCAGGGTCTGCACAACATAGATAAAAGTATCGGCAGCTTCGCAAGAGCTTGCTTTAACTTCGCTCTCGATAAAAAACAGGACCTCTGGTTCGCTACTAAGGATACTATCTCTAAAAAGTACGACCACCGCTTTAAGGATATCTTTAATCAGATTTTTGAAAATGAATATAAGGATAAATTTGAAAACGCTGGCATTACTTACTTCTATACTCTCATCGATGATGCCGTTGCAAGAGTTGTGCGCTCTGAGGGCGGCTATATCTGGGCTTGTAAGAATTATGACGGTGATGTTATGTCTGATATGGTGGCTACAGCTTTCGGTTCACTCGCTATGATGACTTCTGTGCTCGTTTCTCCGGATGGTATCTATGAGTATGAAGCCGCTCACGGAACTGTTCAGCGCCATTACTATAAATATCTTAAGGGTGAATCTACTTCTACTAACTCCGTCGCTACTATTTTTGCTTGGTCGGGCGCTCTTCGCAAAAGAGGTGAGCTTGACGGTAATTTGGAGCTTGCTGTCTTCGCTGATAAGCTCGAAAAAGCTACTATCGATACTATCGAAAGCGGTATCATGACTGGAGATCTGTATCTGCTCTCGTCTCTCGAAAATAAACAGAAGGTTGACAGCGAATCTTTCCTTGATGCTGTCAATGAAAGACTTTCTGCTTTGATGGTCTGATATCATATATGAAATAATAATAAAGGAGTGAGATGTATGCAATGCAAAAGCTGTGGCGCTCAAGTGGAAAGTATTTACAGGCTTTGCCCGTTCTGCGGTACAGAGCTTGATTATGCAAAACAGAATGTGGTGGTAAATAACTATTACGGCAATGCCCCTCAAATCGATCAGGGGTTCAATAACGGGGGCTACGGAGAAATGTCTGCTTTGCCTTCCGCCTCGCCTCCTTCTCAGATGCCGGATTATGGACAGGTCTCTCAGTTTTCTGGGTCTGCCCCACAGCAGCAAATTAATTTTTATGGGGACAGCAGCTCTGTAATGAACAGTGAAGTTCCTGTTTCTCAGGACTATAAACCTCCCAAAAAGGGTTTTCTGTCCGGTCTGTTCGGAAAAAAGAAATAAAAGAAGCTCCGCAGCCTGATCTTCTCAGTACTGCGGAGTTTGTTTTTTGTTATGTAGTAGGAACCTTCAAGAAGCTCTCCCAGGCTTTTTTCCATTTATCGTCATTGTACACCGTTCCGCTTGCATCTATTTCTGTTGTCTGTACGGTTTCAGTATAAACTATCATTTCAAAATCCTGTATCTTGTCTATGTTGCTGTCAGTGTTATTATCTCCGTTGTAATCAACATTTACTCCTTTTATCAGTAAAGAGGTTTCTCCGTTCACCGGAACAACTTTTTTATAGTAAAAATACCCCTGCATTTTTGCATCATAGCCACTTGCTCCCTCTGCAACATATTCCCAGTCGGTCGATGGCGTTGTTTTAAAAACAGACCATGATACTTCATTACCATCATTTTTCTTTACCTTGACTTCCTTTGTAAAGCTGTTTTCCATATGCTGTTCACTTACAGTTGGGAATGATTCTATAATTGATACATTGCCTTCTGTAATATATATACTGTTCTCTACTTCTTTTTTATCACTCAGGTAAGCAAGGGTTATACCGATACTCATTACAACAACAAACAGGGATGCCAAAACTATTATTACAGCATTTCTCTTTTTCATATCACATCACCTGCTTATTCTTTAGAATAGTAAGTATTTTGCCGGCATTTTCAGAAGTAAGATACCCGTTTGTTTCTGGATTTATTCCTATCTCATCCGCCTGTATGCCGTAGGCTTTGACTTTTATATCTACATTTGCATTAGGATCAGTAAGCTCGGCATCAATAAAGCTCTTTAGCTGCACTTTATCAAACAGCGTCTTTGTTGACTGCCCCTTTGCTAATTTTTTGTTGTAGCCGAAAATATACTTAGTGTATTTTTTAGAATCAATCGTTATTTCACTTGTTTCACTGGAAATATAATACCAACCATCTCTTCCAGTACTATCGCTGCTGCCGGAGTGGTAGCTGAAAACCTTATTTGGCTCTGAATACCCTGTAATCCTTGAATTATCTGTATCAGTTGAAACAAGAATTTTGAAAATCTCATCATCAGATGGCTCATTATTAATTTTTTGCCCGCGCGTTTTTCCGGTTGGGACACCATCAGATTCGCAAAGCAGTGTGACATTCTTTTTCGGGACATCTATCTCAAGAAAAACATATTCGTCATTTGTTCCGGTGTTTGTGACTTTCGGGGATTTTGGTATGACAGTTCCTGCCGCTGCCGGATGCGATGAATTCGGATCAAAATCACTCTCTTCAATTGATACCTGTACATCACCTATTGTTATGATGTTATCCGCTGTCTCCTTATCCATGAGGTAGGAAGAGGTCAGACTGAAAGTAAGCATCAGCGCAAACGCAGAGCAAAGGGCTATCAATGGTAATATCGTTCTTTTCTTCATAATGCTCATCTCACTTTCAGCTGTT
>CACZSM010000182.1 GCA_902783815.1 uncultured Ruminococcus sp. | reverse complement strand
TGATACAATGATAATGGCAATAGACACAAGTGCTAATCCGCTGATAAGAAGCACAACACCGGGACTGGAAACAAACAGCAAGGGCTGTATTGTAACAGACGGCGAAAACGGACTTACTACCCGTGAGGGTGTATATGCCGGCGGTGATGCAGTAACAGGCGCAGCAACAGTAATTCTTGCAATGGGAGCAGGAAAGGCTGCTGCAAAGGCTATTGACGAGTACATAAAGAGCAAGGGCTGAGCAATAGTAAAACCTGTCTGCGTGTGTAATGACAAAATGCAGATATCAGATATGTAAAAAAGTAACCGCCTGTCGCAATGGACAGAGCGGTTACTGATTTTTTTTACATATCATCAGAGGAAAAATCCTCATTCAGCTGATTGAGGCTTGCAGCCTTAAGATAGGCATTTATGAATCCGTCGATATCGCCGTCCATAACGGCATTTACATTTCCGGTTTCAAAACCTGTGCGGTGATCCTTTACCATAGTATAAGGCATGAATACATAGGATCTTATCTGCGCACCCCATGCGATCTCTTTTTGTACGCCTTTGATATCCTCTATTTTTTCAAGATGCTCTCTTTCCTTGATCTCGATCAGCTTGGAGCGGAGCATCATCATTGCGACATCCCTGTTCTGGTACTGGCTTCTTTCGACCTGACATGAAACAACAATACCTGTAGGTTTATGAGTAAGACGGACAGCCGAAGAAGTTTTATTTACCTTCTGACCGCCTGCGCCGCTTGCGCGGTAAACCTGCATTTCAATATCATCATCGCGTATTTCTACATTGATACTGTTATCTATTTCCGGCATTACCTCCAGTGATGCAAATGATGTATGTCTTCTGCCGGAGGCATCAAACGGAGAAACACGGACAAGTCTGTGTACGCCTGATTCACTTTTGAGATAACCATAGGCATTTTCGCCCTCAATAAGAAGTACTGCACTTTTCAGACCAGCTTCTTCGCCGTCAAGGTAGTCAACTTCCTTTACCTTGAAATTATGTCTTTCAGCCCATCGCATATACATTCTGTACAGCATCATAGCCCAATCCTGAGCCTCTGTACCGCCTGCGCCGGCATGGAAAGTAAGGATAGCATTTTTACTGTCATATTCACCTGTAAGCAATGTTTGCAGCTTCTGGGCATCGAGGTCATTCTTGACCTTTTCTACTTCTGTCTGAGCCTCTTCAAGCAGTGAAAGATCCTCTTCTTCATCCGCAAGCTCAATAAGCGCAAGAGTATCCTCATAAGCGCTTACAAGTCCCTCATACTGTGAAACTTTATTTTTCAGAGTACCAGTTCTCTGGAGTATTTTCTGTGAATTTTCGACATCATCCCAGAAACCAGGCTGAGAAGCTCTTTGTTCGAGCTGTTCGATCTCCATTTTCAGTTTATCAAGTCCAAGAGCATTAGCAAGCTCCTTGATATCAGGTTCAAAACCTTCCAATTTCAGTCTTAGTTCTTCAAACTGTATCATATTCTCACCATTTCCCAATCAAAATATATCCCTGTGGATCAAAAAAGCATAATCCGGCGCACAACTTCCACTATACGAAGCCTATTATATCACATCCATTTCCGGAAATCTACCCCAAATACATAAAAAACCGACAGCCGGAAGAACCAGATGTCGGTTTTTTAAAGTCAATTATTATCTGCCGTCATGATGTCTGATGACAACATATGCTGTTTTGAATATCAGCTTAAGGTCAAGCAGCGCACTCCTGTCGAGTATGTACTGTCTGTCCATTGCCATCCATTCCTTGAAAGAGATATCATTACGGTTAAGGCTTACCTGCCAGTAGCAGGTCAGTCCAGGTACAACAAGAAGTCTCTGTCTGTCAACCGGTGTATATTGAGCGACCTCATTAGGAAGCGGAGGTCTTGGTCCTACGAAGGACATATCACCCTTAAGAATATTGAGCAGCTGAGGAAGCTCATCAATATTTGTTGCTCTGAGGACTTTTCCTACCTTAGTAATTCTTGGGTCATCCTGTATTTTGAATACAGGGCCATCCATTTCGTTAAGAGCCTCAAGACTTGCCTTTTTAGCTTCTGCGTCAACGCACATTGTACGGAACTTATACACATTGAAAATTTTTCCGTTTTTTCCGCATCTTTTCTGCACAAAAAAAGGCTTTCCCTT
>CACZSM010000181.1 GCA_902783815.1 uncultured Ruminococcus sp. | reverse complement strand
CCCCAGAACCAACGCTTCCTTTATGTCAATAGTTCTGGACTCATCTATGTCACATTCCTCCGGCGACTCCAGTATTCTCGCAGACCTTACGAGTATTCCTCCCGAAGCTTTTTTCCTTTCAGGCTTCTTTTTCTTTACCGCGCCGATCATCATATATATCCCCAGCATAATCAACAACCCTGAACCCACAGCCTTGCCGATGTACTCCGACATAACTTCACGGAACAATTCTCCGCACAGCACCGCTGCTCCTGTAACAAACACAGACACTAAAAAAATTATCGTCCTTGACAGCTTTGATATTCTTATTTCACCGAAGCCGCAGGACACCCCTATCCCGAACGCATCTATACTAAGTGCCGCCGCCAGCAGCACTATCTCCCATGATCCCATATTCTCCCCCCAAAAGCATACTGTTACATAATATGCTTTTGGGGTCGAGGTGGGGAGGAGTACGTGTATTTATGTAGCTTTTATTTTTTTCCTACAAATCCATACTCACTATTAACATTATACAGTGCATATGTATCCGAAGGCAGGGTATCTGGTGTCGATGCTCCTAAATGTAACCATGAAATAAGTATTTTCGGAAGCGAATCCAGCGAGGAACCCGGCAAGTATATCATAAATTCTTCTGCATTATCAAAACCATACGGATTTGCATAAATATATTTCCATCCATCTTCAATATACGAGTCACCTTCTGTACCCGACGTATTGATGTATTCTAGTTGCATTGAATATGTATAATCATCAATTTTATTAACATCAGTAAACTTGCCATTGAAGTTGCATATATAAACCGTCCCTTTGGGATAATCTTCTCCAGTAAAAACATATTCATAATCATGATATTCGCCGGTAAAAGTACCATCCTCATTTAATTCTATTACAGTTTGCCATCCACCTACACCACTGGAAAATGAAAATGAATCAGGTAAGGTTTTGAATATATCAGAATATTGAGTATCAGATTTTGAACTGGTTGACTCTGTATTCTTAAAAACAGCAATGCTATGTAATTGGGGGTTTAGTGATTTCATATCCTCTTTAGAAACAACACCATTATTAATTCTTTTGTTAACTTCTTGTGAGAATACCTCATCATTACTTGTAGTAAAACAAAAAGTAACATTATTACCATCAACATCTGTATTGAACATCAATGTCTCCGAAGCCGCAGCTTTACAATCAAAATAACCTATAATATCACAGACTTCATTATATGTCATGTTTGCTGAAATGTTTTGATTAAGCTTGCCTTCATCATACAAAGCTATTCCATCGTAATAATATTTTCCTTCTTTTATATTATTTTTGACATCCTCACCTTCATCATAATCTTGTGACATACCTGATTTACTTGCAGGATGGAATGCCATTCCCGGTAAGGAAGAAACATCATATATCATCAATGTTCCTCCGCCTGTTCCAAAAGCAGGAGAAAAATCTTTTCTTTCACATATAAAATCATCTCCCATTATTTCGGCTATTTCTGAAAGACTTTTATCTATAAGATCTTCAGCTGTCAGTTTTACTGTATCATCTTCAAGATATGCGGAATATCTGCCTGTATCTGATGAACTATCTTCTTGGCTTTCTTCTGAAATTTCTTTCTGACTTTCTTCTGAAATTTCTTTCTGACTTTCTTCAGAACTTTCCTCCACACTTTCTTCCGAATCTTCTTCCAGACTCTCCTCTGTACTCTCTTCTTTACTCTGCTGTTCCGAACTCTCCTGCACACTCTGCCCTGAATCCTGCTCTGAATTTACAAATGGCTTTAGTTTATCTGTTTCTCCGTTTGATCCGGCGGAGCAAGCAGATAAACATACCATACTTGCACATAAGATGATCGAATATAACTTTATTGCCAATTTTTTCATATCGCTGATTCAGTCCTTTCCTGATAAACAAAACAATTTCCGCATTTCTGTAATGGTCTGTTGATAAATTTTGTGCTTATTATATCAATTATTTATAATTATGTCAATTGTTTCATTAAAAATACAAAAAAGTTTTTTCATTTAATTCACTCTTCATATTTCATTCCTGCAAACTATATACTTTATCAAGTAACGCCTACAGGAGGAAACACCTATGGACTGGCATAACAAAACGATAACACAAACAGCCGATATATTAAAAACAGATCTGAACAGCGGACTCAGCGCCGGCGAAGCCAAAAAAAGACTTGCACATTACGGAAAAAACGAACTCACCGCACAGAAAAAAACAAGTGTTGTCAGAAAGTTCATTTCACAATTTGCGGATTTTATGGTGCTCATACTGCTTGCTGCGGCGGCGGTGTCCTTTGTTACGGCGATAACAGGGGACGGGGACTACACCGAACCTGTAATGATAATCCTTATCGTTGTCCTGAAT
>CACZSM010000180.1 GCA_902783815.1 uncultured Ruminococcus sp. | reverse complement strand
TTGCAGCTGCTTCTGAAAGAAGACTATACTCTGTAAGAGGTGGCAATCCGGCTTTTTCTCTTTCTGAATTAGTAAGCCTGATAACTTCCTTTGCATATACAAGTGTTACATCTGTTGTAACACTGAATGAGAGGTATCTTTTTGTGACATTGCCGCCCTTATCCTTTACCTTTACGCAAACCTCATAGTCAGCGGCTGATGCCGGGGTGATCGTGACAGTTGAATTATCCTTGTAATCCTGCAGGACATTCCAGCTTTTGCTGGTTTTTTTCTTATACAGCACAGAATACTTATATCCGCCCTGACCGCCGTATGCGCCTGCGTTTACAGTGACCTTATCGCCTTTCAGGATAAGTCCGGATGAAATTGAGGAAGTGTTTTTAAGAGGTTTTTCAGCGGTGATCGTAAAATATTTTTTTGCGATATTTCCACTGTTGTCCTTTACCTTTACACATACCTGATATTCTGCGGCAGAAGCCGGTTTTATTGTGATTACAGAATTGGTGCTGTAATTCTGTACTACATTCCAGCTTGAACTGGTTTTCTTTTTATAAATTACAGAATACTTATAATCTCCGACACCGCCGCTTGCGCGGGCATTTACAGTCACAGTTTCTCCAAGACGAACGGTTGCCGATGAAAGATAGGATTTGTTTGTCAGTGTCTGCTCATACGAAGCAGCTGAAGGAGTAGCCGCATTGACTGTTACCATACTGCCAAAGGAAACTCCGGCTGCAACAGTCAGTGCCATTGATAAAGCAATAACTCTTTTTAAATGCGTACTTTTCATGTCAGTACCTCCTTAAATCATTGTACAGATCAGTCTATTCCGGGTTCATCGTCATCATTTTCATCAAAATCAATATTTATGCTTTCAAAGAACGGAGCGCCGCCCTTTTCTGCTATTTTACCGATATCTGTCGCAGTAGAAATAAATTCGATCTTGCCGTCGCCTGTAATATACGCTTTAGCTTTTTTCTCTACCTCTTCGGTTATTCTTTTTGATTCTTCAAGAGAAGCATCTCCACAGTCAACAACGACCATAAGATGTCTTTTACCATTTCTGCGTACAGCTCTCAGATAGCCTTTTTCAGCGCCGACAGTATTGTCAAGAGCCTGGTTGAATACTGCGACCAGTTTTGGATCTATATTATCCGGGATATAAATTACAGCCTTTTCAGTCTTGTTATGATCCGGCACAGCTTCAACAGCCTTTCTGACAGCCTCGCAGGTCTGTTTTACGACATTGAAGTTAAGCGTAAACGGATTTATAACAACAGTTTCTCCCATATCACAGAATTTTTCGATCTGTTCAAAATCAGAAGTAATGATGTTATATTTTCCTTTCGGGTCATACTTTCTGAGTTCTGTAATATCCGTAAAGAAAGGAACTACTTTTTTACTGCCGTCCTTTCTTTCAAGTCCGGGGATAGTAACAGTATTATTCTCAGGAGTTCCGAGCACAGGGAGCAATAATTTTGCGTTATGCAGTTCAAGAAGCAGATTAAGCTCCTTATCCGGTGTAACGGTTTTATTTTCAAGACACTGGAAGAATCTGTCTGCGCTGCAAACGAAGTCCGGATTAAACACAGGTCTGTCCTTTTCAGGCAGTTTAGAGTAGTCCGGAATATTAGCGACCTTATCGAGATCAATAAACAGGAATGGTTTACCGTTATCAATAAGTATGCTTTCAAAACCGCTGCGGAAGAACTCGCTGAAAATAGACAGTCTTGCTTTTTTCGGACATTCAACAATACCGAGAGTATTATTTGATTTTGACTTCATATGTTTACAGTAAGCCTCGCAGTATTCCTTTTCAGAGAACAGGAAAACAGTAGGGCTGCCTTGAACGAGGTCAACGAAAAAGTTTTTAGTGATAGGAGAAAAAGCCACCCAAAGCATTTCACAGGTTTGTATTTCCCTGATTATTTCGGTAAGCACCTTTTCATCCTTATCACTCTGCTGATATTTTTTTATTAGTTCCTGCATTTTACTCATATAATAATAACCTCCGAATACATTTCTGTTACTATCTATTATATACTCACTTATCCCACTATGTCAAGCCAGCGCGTGCGTGACCGCACTGGACAATTTCGCGATAGTCGCTCGCTGCGCTCCGCTCTGACCAACAAACGGAAATTGGTTGAGCGCGCTCTCCGGCGCTGCGCCATAAGAAATTCCTGTACCCATGCCGCCGCCGTGACCGCACTGCGGTCACTTTCCGGCTGGACTTTAACAGTTGTTTTTTCTACGGTCAATTTATGAGCGCCTGTTTTTATATTATTTTCTTTAGATGACTTATATAAAAATATAAACATAGATAAGATGTTTACAATTAGCTTAATTATAGTTATATTTAAGGCAATATCGCACAAAGATAGTGCCGCAGATGCG
>CACZSM010000179.1 GCA_902783815.1 uncultured Ruminococcus sp. | reverse complement strand
TACTCTTACTTAGGATTTAAAAATAATATCAAACACACCATAGTCATCAACGCTAATTCCACCGACACAAAGAATTTCCGCAAATGGCATAACTTTATGATTTATTTTATTGGCTAAATCATGAACAATATCTTGAGTATCATTTTGGGACGATTTACCACACAAAATGTATAATCCTTGAATTGTGTCATTCGGTTTCAATACACTGACGGAAAAAATATACTTATAAACCAATTCCTGTAACTGATGGATACGTATATTAGAAGATGTACTGAATTTTGCATCCAATATTATATAATCCGTGCGTGAATTTTTTTCTAATTTGATAATATAATCAGGCGTGTATATGTATCCTCTGTTGTAGACATCTTGTTTTGAATTAGATGAGGTATTCCTGAAAAGATAGATGTCATTTATTGCTGAATTGTCTCCATATATAACGGGTTGAAAAAATAATGTAAGTTTCATATCTTTGCTATTGAAAACAAAAGTATTGTTATATTTTGTATCAGTATAATATCGATTTTTTACATTGTAGGATACATGCTTGCTGCTGCTTAAATTCATTTTCATATTTTGGCTTATATAGTGTAACAGCTTGATAAGACAGAAATATTCATATATCTGACTTGTTGATATGAAGCTGAGAACAAGTTCATCCTTTTTCAGATCATAATTTCCTATATGGAACCATGCATGAATTATCTCATATATTTGTCTGTAAGCGTTGATTGATCGGAAAACGGCAGTAAAGATGGGGATGGTTCTTACTGTATCGGCATTGATGCCTAACAGTCTTGAATAGAAATAATATAATTCTTGATATTGAGACTGTAAACTTTTAAGTTGCGTAATGATGTCGGATAGCTTTTTTATACTCCGTGAAAATATCTGATACATTGAATTGACATATCCTGCAACGGTTTGCGTTTTCTGTGGAAAATAGATACGTTCTTCAAGCCTTTTTATTTCATCATTTATATCAAAAACAATTGTTTTAAGAAAGCCTATGATAATTCTGTTTTCATAGACATCATGTGAATAAGAATTGAATTCAACTAATATTTTGTTAGGCTGATAAAACTGATTGTTGAAACGAATACCAGTATCATAGTTCACGGGAGTTAATTCGTCTATATGATTGACTATATGATGAATTGTTCGCTGTGAAACAGACTGTAATTTGTTGAAAGAATCGACGCTCTCTGTTTTCTGAAGCTTTGCGTACGGATTCGTTTTCAGATATTGATACGATTGCTTATATACCAAAACAGATTTTTGTAAAAATGCGACTTTGGCTTCAAGGGAACGGATTTGATTTTCTTTTATGCCTGTACTGTTGACCGAGTTTTTATGTTCTTCATAAAGATATTCTTCACAGTGTTTGTATATAAAATTGACCATGTTAAGTATGCTGTTGTTTATGCCCGTATTGGAAATCATCACAGCTATGCTGGAAGAATAGTATGACTGTCCTGCCAGTTCCATCTCTATCTTTACGGCACCGAAGCAATTCAGAAAAGGTCTGTTATCATTGCAGTCTTTCAGTTTAAATGATATGCCATCGTTACCGGCAATACATGATCCTATATCATACGCTTCATCATTGATATATAATTTTGATGGTATATCAGATGTGCTGGACAATGTGAAATAATACATATTATCATTGTAAACCACTTCTTTGCCTTTGGGAATATCAAAAAAATAATTATCGTTTTGGGATTTCATGACAATATTGATACTTCCGTTAAGGTTGGAATGAAGTGTCAGATTTATTGTTTCCAAAGAGAATCCCTCCTCAGATCAAATATTGACAATAACCCATATTATTTTTCTGAAAATTTTCAATTTCTATGATTGCATCTTCAGTCATTTGAAGGTTATATTCTTGACACAGTGATCTCAATGATTCAAAGAAACGTTCGTATACGGAATAATAGCCGTTGATTTTTGGCAGAAGCTTTTGAACAACCGCAAAATCAAGAGCTTTGTCTCTTGCAAGTATGCTTCCCTCATCTTCCATAATACTTTGTGCAGCTTTAATGTACTTCTTTATACCTAAATCTATTCTTGGGCTTACTGTCATTCCATAATCATTGAACTGTTTGAAGATTTTATCTATGGCGGTCATTGTTACTGTACTGAGTTCCGTTTCCTTATTGAATGTTTCTATAAAGTTTTTCCATGTTACCAATTCAAAATTGCCATTTTTTTCAGGTACATCGGGTTTTGGAGCAACGTTCGGAAGTTTTATAATACATGCTCTGTCAATCAGTCTCGGAGATAAGATTTCTGTTGTCTGATCAGCATTTATCGTAGCAAGAAATCTCAAGGTTTCCGGAACAAATAATTCATTGTCTATTCCTATGTTAAGGCATGAATCACTTTCGGACGCTCTGTCGGTAAGACGCATAAAATCCGCCCAATAGTATTCAATAGGACTGAGGTTAGCCTCGTCAAGCATTATGACAAATGGATATCTTGAATTGTTTTTTTCCATATCGAGCAGTCTCAAAGCATCATATACCCTGCTGTTATTTTTATCGTACTTTCTTGTCAGCGGATTATAGTATCCAATGAAATCTCTTTTGGATGACCAACCACGTTCAACAGAAACAGGGACAAAACGGCTCATATTTTCACCATAATCCATGAGTCCGAGTGTTTCTGCAATAATATTGCACATTGAAGTTTTACCCGTGCCGGGTTTGCCCGAAAAAATGGTAATAAAGTTCTGTGCAATACTGATATATATATTTATTATTTCATTTCTGCTGTAATTTCTTCTTGCTTTTACATAATTCACAATATAATTTGTCAGTTCCGTTCCGCTTAGAAATGACGGGACAATGTTTTCAAATTTTTCTTTCGTAATGTTGTAATTATCGTTCTCGTTTTTAGTTTCCCATGAAGCCGCTTCACTCATCATCTTGCTTGAAATAAAAGGGTCAAAGGCTAATGCTGCCATTTTTTTAGAGCCTGATGCAATATCTTCAACAATGTCTTTTTTGAGTGTTTCCAGTCTGTCTTCATATTCTTTTGTCTTATTGGTGATGTATTTGTTATTAGCTTCAAGTTCTTTTTGTTGTGCAGTCAGTTCATCTATACTATCATTTAAATCTTTGATTTTCTCCAATTTTTTAAGATTGTTTTCCAGTTCTTTTATCTTTTCTTCATAGTTTCTGATTTCTTCAGAAGTAATAGAATTGTTGGACTGATCGCTTAATTCGTTATTTGCAGTTTTAAGCTCATCAATTATCTTATTAAGTTCCTTTATGCGATTATCGTTACTTGTATTCTTATTTATTTCCTCTAAGTATTTAGAATTCAATTCTTTATATGCTTCTGATCCTTTCACCAGTTTATCGGATATTTTTGCTGATCCGTTCTGATATTGTCCGAGCAGGATTTCAAATATTTCACGCTTTTCATTTTCAAATTTCTGAACACTTGTTACAATATTTTTGACACGTTCTATTCTCATGGCAATAATATCATCAGACAGTTTTGCCATGAATGGAGAATTTCTGCGTATATGGCTGAATTCGTCAGGGTTCTTGGCGAACATTTCAAGAGAGATATTTTCAGATATTTTTTCAAGTAATATCTCATCCGTAATATGGTCTGACTGCAACTGAGAACCTTTTGCATAGACAAATGACGAATATTTGGATTCTCCTCCATATGCCTGTTTCATCAATTCCAGCTGTTCAATATTTTCTTTTTTATAATACGGAACAATATAATTATTTTCATTTGCCCCACTTTTGACATAGTACTTGCCATCAATTGCCCTGTATTGAACAGTAACAGGACCATAATATTTGTTATCGTAAAATAAAATCACTAATTCGTTGTTAACGAGATTTGTTTCTTTCAAATAAATAAAATTGCTGATAAACGTGTTATCAGGAATACGTTCTGTTTCGCTTGTAACCACCTTATATATTTTATAGTCACTTGCTGGCTGTATAATATCCGATAAATCTTCGCCTTGACTTACAAGTTTTGCAAGGTCAAGCTTGAATTTATAATCAATATTATCATTTTCTTCTATGTCGTAAGAATTAATATTGATCATATATAAGTTTTTCACATATTCATCGCTGTCATTATCTACTTCGATGCTTTTGAGAAAGGTATTTGAGGGATTATTAAATGTGTATGAAAGATTGATACCTCCCTTTTCAGGATAATCTATCTCCAGTTCTTGCTGTGACATTTCTGTAAGTATTCCATTTTCAAAAGAAAAATTTGGGAAAAAATTATAAAAAGTCAGTCTTTTCTCAATACGTCCTAATAATTTCATGCTACCTGCCTCTTTCTTGTCTGAGTATGTGATGTTTTCTGTTGATATACTATCTTCTGTTGGTTCCTCAATAACTTCTTTTTGCTGAGGCTCACTGATAATTTGTATTTCGGTTACAGTTTGGTCTTCGAAATGATTATTGATTCCTTCCAATGACTGCTGTTTGACTATTCTGTCAAATATTTCTGAATTGACAAAAATAGAGAAATATCTTTTATCATACGGTATACCAGTTTCATCTTTTTCATAGCACCATCTGAAGAAGAAAAGTGTATACGCTACTTTGTTTTCATCATTTATACCGGAAACGATCTCCTGATATGATGTTTGTTCAAGTTTCAAAGGAACAGAATCTTTAATCATGCTGTAGGCAATGTCACAAAATTTATTTCTTAGTTGAGAACATAACAAAAATTCGATTTTTTCACCCTTTGTTTTGATTTTTGAGAATTTTCTCCTTGTATCTCTATTAATATCATTTTTTATCTTGTTCAATACATCATTTATTATATTATCAGGCAATGACTTATAAAAATTTATCACCTTGAAGAAATTGTTATCAAGACTCATCAAAAATCCCCTAACCTAATGAATTAAAATAGTGATATTATTATATCACCAATAGTAAAAAATTACAATAAAATATTTGCCGAGATTTATCGTAATATTCAATGAGACATATTATTTTGCAAAAGTTCGTAAAATTTACAGTAATAATGTAGTGGTTAATTTATCAAAATTCAATCGTATAATATAACCATGTCGAGCCTAGAGTGGTGGGGCTGTATGCCTTTAAAGGAACATAGGAG
>CACZSM010000178.1 GCA_902783815.1 uncultured Ruminococcus sp. | reverse complement strand
TCCGCCGCCATACACTGCATCAGTAGTCAGTATTCTCAGCTTGTATTTACCTGTTTTTGTAGGCTTGAATTTATATGTGTCAGCCGTTATATAATTTGCAAGCTCCACTTCCTCTCCTACATTGCCGTTTTCATCTACAGGGAAATACTTATATGAATACTGGTATTCTTCTGTTCCTTCCTCTGCCTTAGCCTTGAATACGAATGACTCTCCAAGAGTGATATCCTTATTCTCTATTGATGACTTATTGACAACAAAGTTATTGACCTTAAGAGTCAGCAGCTGTTCTACTTCCTTATTCCAGCCATCCTTGCCCTTGATAAGAATATCATATACGCCCTTCTCACCCGGAGCAAAGGTCCAACTGTTTGTTGTTGAATAATTGGTCTGTGTCGTCCATTCCTCCGTACCGGACAAACGGGTAAGCATAGAATACCTGTAGTTGCTGCCATAGTTTCCGGCTAACTTTGCACTTATTGATGCTCCGTGATCTGTGTTTATGATATTTCTGTCCATTGATACAAGGAGTTTGAGGTTATTGTAATCCTGTGCCGCAAAAATACCGCTTTTTGCCATTACAACTCTGATGTATCCGTTTGCATAGTTGAATGTAGATTCTGCTCCTGTTTCTGCATCCAGATCCATTGTCATGACTTTAAGCTTATCAGATTTTTCATACTGTGCAGGAACATATACCATCATATCCGAAACAGGCGCAATTACATTGCCGTTCTTTACCAGCTTTATCTCATAGCACATATCCGGAATGATCTCCGTATTTGACGGATACTCAAAATACTGATCCTTAAGCTCCGTTACCTTCAAAGCAGTACCTTTTTCAAAATTGCCCTTTACAATTATACCTGTAGCCGTATCCTTTAAGCTCGTGATACCTGCCGTTCTGTCAGCATAATGATAGCCCTTTGATTCGGCTATTTCCTTTACAACAGTACCTTCATATCCATACATGGTAATATCAGCATAGTTCTGGAAATTGCCTGTTGTACCTATCTTTTCTATCGTGCTTGGGAAATAGATATCCTTGAGCAGCTTATTGCCGTAGAAAGCGTAATTGCCTACCTCTTTTACTCCCTCAGGTATCTCATATTCATACATTGAATCACAGTAATAAAATGTACCTATCGGCAGCTTTTCAATAGGATTTTTAAGCTCTACCTTAGTAAGACTATCACAGTTGTTGAAAAGATATGTACCCATGCTTGTTACAGATGCCGGTATTGTTATTGAAGTGAGTCCTGAATAAGCGAATGCAGAATCTCCAATAGTAGTGACTGTTTCCGGTATTGTTATAGAGTCCATTGCCTTCATAGAATTGAATGCGCCACTGTTTATCGTTTCCAGACCGTTTGGAAGAGTCAGGCTTTTCAGTGATACACAGCCGCTAAAGGCATTTGAGCCTATCGTTTTTACGCCTGAAGGAATATTGACAATTACAAGAGCTTTACAGTTATAGCAAAGCGAATTAGGTATTTCCGTTAAGTTAGATGGAATTGTAAGGGATAAAAGTGACGAGCAGCTGTCAAAGCAGCTTGTGCCGATCTTTGTTACAGTTTCCGGCACTGTCACCGCATTAAGACCTGTGCAGCCTGAGAAAACATTTGAACCGAACTGTGTGATATTGTCGTTTATCGGGATCTCTGTAAGAGAAGTACAATTCTGGAAAAGATTATTCGGATATGATGTGATGCCTGACGGGAAATTCATGACTGTAAGGTTCTTGCAGCCTGAGAAGCAGCTTGCTCCAATACTTGTCAGGCCACTCGGCAGCTTTAAGGTCTTTATTGCAGTATTCTGGAAAACATTGTTTTCGATAGTTTCCACACTGGATGGTATGGTGACATTTTCAAGAGCCGTACAGCCATAGAAGAAGTAGCCTGGGATCTTTTTTATACCGCTTGGCAGTGTGACGCTTTCAACGGCAGTACAGTAGCGTAACAAACCTGTGCCATAAGTTGTTTCCGAACTTTTCAGGACAACATTTTTAATTCCTGCACAATACATGAACACATTATCTCCTACGATCTTCACTGTTGAAGGTATAGTTGCCTGTGTAAGAGAATTACAAGAATAGAAAGCATTTGACTTTATAGTTTCAACAGAATCCGGAATATTAAGTGATGTAATGCCTGAATTTGAAAAGGCAGAGGTGCCTATAGTAGTCACTTTATCATGTATAGGCATATATGTCAGCGCAGAACAGCCATAGAACAAGGAATCTGATAATAAAGTAACATTTTCCGGAATATTAATGCTCTTAAGCGCAGAACAGCCTGAAAAACAGCTGTTGCCAAATGATGTTACCTTTGATGGTATCACAATAGAAGTAAGCGCTTTACAGCTATTGAAAGCACTTGAGCCTATTGTCGTTACATTCGATGGGATAGTTATACTTTCAAGCGAGCTGCACAAATAAAACAGATCATTCGGTATCGACTCTGCATTAGCCGGCAGTCTGACACTTTTAAGATTAGTACAGCAGTAGAAAAGATCATTGCTCATGGCTGTATCATCAGACTTGAATTCCACACCATTCAACTTGTCACAATTTCCGAAAGCAAAACTGCCTACACTCTTAACGCTTGCCGGTATTACTATATCACCTTCCAGAGAGCTTAAACCCCTGAAAGCATAATTTCCTATCTCTTCAAGGTTTGAGGGAAAAGAAAGCGTTTTCATTGCCGAACAGTATCCCAAAGCACTTGCACCGATCTTTTTAAGTGTTGACGGAAAAGTTATTGATGTCAATTTTTTACAGGAATAGAAAGCACTGGCTTCAATTTCCGTAACGCCCTCACCGATCACAACAGATGTAAAATCCTTGTTTCTGAAAGCAGAGTTACCGATCACAACAGGCATACTGTTGATATATCCTGGTATCTCAATTTCTGTTTCAGTTCCGTCATAGGCCGTAATAGTAGCTACACCATCCTTCACGGAATAGGAAAAGTCACTGACGGCAGTTGCGGCTGATACAGTGATATCAGCATCAAACGCTACTGGTACAACAGCCGCCGAAGCAGAAGCCACTATCATGGCGGCAAGCAGAGCACTGAGAATTCTTTTTTTCATTAAATTACCTCCGATCAGATATTTTTTATACAGGGAACCTCTACAGTTACTGTAAATGGTATAAACATCCAATTCACAGCAAAATTCCAGTTTCAATTATATAACATTTTTGCAAATAACTCCATTGGCATTTTTTATAATCTTACACTTATTTTTTTCACAAAAATACTAAGACAACACCTGACAAAGACTTTTCTGTATCTCAGCGCCGCACCTGCACTAAAATATATTTTTACTGTCCAATCGGAACACTGTAATGTTCGACTTTATTATCTCAAATATGAGTATTGTTTTATTGTATAATATCCGGGTAAAGAAATTCTATTCTTATTAAAAGGACATGATCTTATGATAAAAATGTGCAGGTCAAACGGACAGTTCACTTATTATCTGACTTCCTCAATTGCAGTATCAGAGGATTTCGGAACAGCAATAGTTTATGGTATATCCATCCGTGAAAAGAATAAAATCTCTGCGGTCGAGGATATTTCAGATGATTTTGAGTTTGTACGATCTCTTTTTGATCTGATAGTTGAAGAAAAACTCTACCCGGAGCATCTCATGGATGTAACAGAAGATTTTTTGTCTGAAAACTCCAATGCTTTATCTTTCAGCAATTCAGCCGCTGCGGTCAATTTCAGAAAACAACATTGCAGCTGTTAACGATTCTTATATTTCCGTGATTCACCGTCAGGCAGATGCAGAGTCAGTGTCCGGTTTTGTTACGGCTTGGCTGTACCATTTTGCTTTTCTGCATTTGCAGGAAGCAGATTGTCAACCTATATTAAAAAAACAGTTGACAATAGACTGAGGATATTATATAATCGTATTGGAATAGTTTACCTGTTGTCTGAAACAGGTAATAAAAAAAGGATTGAAGGAAAAAGGAATACTGAAAAAGAAAAAAATCTGGTGTCAAATCACCCGGCACAGCATCGTTCTTTGATTCATATGGTCTATACTGCCGTACTTGCAGCTGCGCTTTGCGTTTGCTCAATAGTATCTGTAACAATAGGTGATGTCCCGATAACTCTCCAGACCTTTGCGGTTTGTACGGCTGCCGCCCTTCTTGGATGCAAAAGCGGCGCTGCCTGCGTATTGGTTTATGTCCTTCTTGGCGCCGTCGGTCTGCCTGTGTTCGCCGGCATGACGGGTGGAGTCGGCATACTTTGCGGCTGTACCGGGGGTTATATCATCGGTTTTATTTTTACCGCAATTATAGTCGGCTTTGCAGCCGAAAAGTTCGACCGCAGCCTTCCGGCACTGCTTATCTCAATGTCACTCGGTGTTCTCGTATGCTATGCTTTCGGAACTCCCTGGTTCATGTTTGTAACAAAGTATGATTTTGCTACATCCCTGGGATTCTGCGTTACTCCTTTCATTGCTTTTGATGCTATAAAAATTGTGCTTTCGGCAGTAATTGTAAACCGTCTAAGCAAAATAATCAAGCTATGAGCGAAATATTGTGTTTGCGGCCGCATCATTGTCTGTGCGCAGGATTCTTTGTAGGCAAGGGTTACAATGAAGAATTCGTAAGAAATATGAGTGCCATACTCGGTCTGCTGAAAAAATATGACCCCCTCATAAGACTGACAGAGGAATGTGATATTATCTGTTCATGCTGTCCGAACAGAACTGGTAAAAAATGCGTCACAAATGAAAAGGTGAGAAGGATAGACAAGAATTTTCTGAATTTCTGCGGCTTGGAGTTCGGACAGGTATTACGATGGAGTAAACTTGAATCCGCTGCTGAGATAATATCAGACGACCCTGAAAAAATAAGAGCAGTCTGTGGTGACTGCTCCTGGATCAGCATTTGTCTTAACAAGTTATGATGTACCTTTACTGCGCTTACAAGTATTATTTTTGAAGAAGCTGTCATATGTCCGGATATGGCGGCTTCTGTTTATTTCCCTGTAGTTTTCTGCTCAGCAGATAAATCAATAGCTGCAAAAGATATCATACATATCATTCATATCAACTTTGCCGCTGACATCTATATCTGCGGCAGCTTTCTGTTTTTCATCAAGTTCATTCTTTCCGAGGAAATATTCTGATAAAGCCTTTACATCCATAGTATTGGTATTCCCTTCTCCGGTAAGATCACCTGATACAATTATCTGGAAAATCTCTTCATCACTATCTGTGGAGAAATGCAGAGTCCAACCTGTTCCGAGTCTGCCGCTGGATGTCATCTTATTCTGACGATCCCACAAACTTACTTTACCGCCGTGATAATCAATATTTTTGAGAAATACTGAAGCAACCGTTCCCGGAGGAATTTGCTTTATCATCCCATCCTCAATATTATACACACTGCTTCTCAGTTCCGGCTCTGTAACACTTGGTTCCGTTTCAGAAAAGGATTCACTGTGATCCTCCGGGATTTCAGAAGAAACCGTATCCGAACTTTCGTCCGGTATATCAATTTTCTCTTTTTTGAAAAGAGAAGTATCCAGAGAACATACTTTTTCATCACATACAAATACAGTGTTTTTACCGCTTGACATGATACAGTCTATTTCTCCGGAACCACTGTATGAGGAAACAGCTTCACCATTTTCATCCATAATAAATATTTTATCCCCTGATGAAGCAAATATTGTACCATCTGAGGCAACACATAAATTCTCACAAGAACATTTTGTTACAAGTGAAAAACCGTTCTCTGCGGAAAACCTGTAAACCCCACCGCTTTTATCAAAGCAGAAGTGTCCATTGAAAACAGCATCCGCTCCAGGCACCTGAGAGGATATGAAAACATTTTCCGAGAGGTCATATACACCGTTTTCAAGCAGTGCAAAGCATCTTTCGCTTTCAGCATCCCAGAAAAGTGAAGCCGCAGACGATGGCAGCTGAACAGTTCTGCGATCCGTATATTTTTCCGAGCAAATCTCTACTGCATCCGGTCTGCGCTTATCAACAGCATAATATGTAAAATTTCTGTC
>CACZSM010000177.1 GCA_902783815.1 uncultured Ruminococcus sp. | reverse complement strand
TCTATACGAAGGAAAATTAATCTTAAATAAATTTAAGATTAATTTAATATTTTATTTTAAAAAATTATTAAAATTGTTATCACTTTTTCTGATAAAGGGTGTATAATATAATCATCAAATGAAAATCACTAACGGAGGTAATCCAATATGGAAAACAATGAATACAGAGAAAACTATGGAGAAAGCAGTTTCAGCGGTACAGAACAGAGCATTACGGATACACAGCCTGTTAATACAGACAGCAGCCCGGATACTGACTATCAGGACGGATTTGATACACACAGCGGATACTCTCAGCACCATACCACCTACCCTACACAGCAGGACTTCCAGTACACAGACCCATATAACAGAGCCTATGCTCAGCACCAGCAGTACACAACATATAATCAGATGTATGGACCGGCAGTTCCTAAGGGCAGGAAGAAAAGCTCAGCAGGAAAGAAAGCAGCGATAATCGCCGGAGCGATCGCAATAGCATTATGCGTTGGTATAGGCGGCGGATACTTTGGTGCATACCTTGCTAATAATATGAATGAAAATGCAGTAACATCCTCACCGACCGCAGCTGATAGCGATAAAAAGGAAAGCAAAAGCAACAATGACTCTGCTTTGCAGATAATACAGGCAAGCGATACAGAAACCAAGCCTACTACCATACAGGAAGTAGCAATGAAAGTCAAGGATTCCGTTGTAGAGATAACCACAGAGTCAACAAAATACGACTCATTCTATGGTCAGTATGTTTCCCAGGCTGCCGGAAGCGGAGTTATAATCTCACAGGACGGATATCTCCTCACCAATAATCATGTCATAGACGGCGCTACAACTATTAAGGTTCGTCTTACAAACGGTAAGAGCTATGAAGCAAAGCTCATAGGCAAGGATGCTACACTTGATGTTGCTCTTCTGAAGATAGAAGAAACCAATCTTACTGTAGCTACCTTCGGAGATTCCTCAAAGCTGAATGTCGGACAAACAGCTATTGCAATAGGCAACCCTCTCGGAGAGCTTGGCGGAACTGTTACAGACGGTATTATCAGTGCTCTTGACAGAGAAATCAAGGTCGATGGAAAAACAATGAACCTTCTCCAGACAAATGCAGCTATCAATCCCGGCAATTCAGGCGGAGGTCTTTTTGATGCAAACGGAAACCTTATCGGTATAGTTGTTGCAAAATCAGGCTCCACGTCCTCAGGAACATCTGTAGAAGGACTTGGATTTGCAATACCGGTAAATGATATCATAGATATTCTTTCCGACCTCAAAACAAAGGGTTATGTTTCAAACAGAGCATATCTTGGAGTAAACCTTGTTGATATCACAAGTGAAAATGCAATGTTCATGTACAGAGTTGACAAACAGGGCGTTTATGTATCGTCTGTTACAAAGAATTCGACTGCTGATAAAGCAGGAATTCAGATAGGTGACTGTATAACTGCCTTTGATGGCGAGGAAGTTTCCTCATCATCAGGTCTGAAATCCCTTATAAGCAAACACAAGGCTGGTGATAAAGTCGTTTTGACGGTATATCGCGATGGCGATACAAAGGATATAGAAGTTACTCTTGGCGAGGCCCCAAATGACAGCAGTAGTGAATCCGAATCAAGCCAAAATAGAAGATTCGGAAACAATTATGACGATTTTGAGGAATTCTTCCGCAATTGGTAATTTACCCAGACACCCCACATTACTCCTTACTTATAAAAGCTCAGGCTGCCGGTTCTTCCGACAGCCTGAGCTTTTTATCATTTCTGTTTTTCAGAATAATGATGTGCCTTTTCAAGAAGCATATCCTTGACCTTCATCAGTCTTGTACGGCTGCTGCGGTCATTTTCTTCGAGCTTCATTGCGATATATTTTATTGTATCTTCATATCTTGGGATCATAACATGCTCCAGAGAATTAACTCTGCGTCTTGTCCTCTCAATTTCCGCTGCCATAAGCTCACAGCTTTTTTCTATTTCTGCCAGCTTTATAAGATCCGGCAAAACACTATTGAGCGACATTACAGCATCATCAAGCTCGAATGAAGTAAAGGCATATCCATACGGAAAAATCTCGGATTCATCCGGACTTGCAGTGACTGTACTGAAAACAGGCACATCAACGCTCATGATATTCTTTTTTGAAATATCAAGTCCAAGACGCTGCTTTGAGGTCATCAGTGATGAATCCAGCGCTTCCTTACTCATAACTGCTCCTGCATTAATAAAATGCGAATTGCAGTTTTTAAGCTCTGCTTCTACTTTCTCACGCAGTCTGCGGTTCACCTGTACAAGTTCGATAAACTGACGCATCAGTTCATCTCGCTTGTCCTTAAGCATTTTATGTCCCCTTTTCGCTGTCTGGAGCTGTTTTTTCAGCTTCGACATCTGCATTCTTGTGGGGTTTACATTCATTATTGCCATCTAAGAAAACCTCCTGAGATCACTGCTTGCCATAATACTTGTCAAGCATATCATCCTTGATTCTCTTCAATTCACTTCTCGGCAGGATATGCAGCAGTTTCCAGCCTGTATCAAGTGTTTCCTCAATAGTTCTGTTTTTAGTATATCCCTGTGATACATATTCTCTTTCAAATGCCTCGGCAAACTCAGCATACTTTTTATCTATTTCTGTGAGAGCAGCCTCACCAAGTACGATCATAAGCTCTCTTGCTTCCTTACCTCTTGCGTAAGCCGAGAAAAGCTGGTTCATTGTTGCAGCATGATCTTCTCTTGTCCTGCCCGGACCTATACCCTTATCCTTAAGTCTTGAAAGTGACGGCAATACATCTATAGGAGGTGTTATGCCCTTTCTGTAAAGCTCACGGCTCAGGATTATCTGTCCCTCTGTAATATAGCCTGTAAGGTCTGGTATCGGATGAGTCTTATCATCCTCAGGCATTGTAAGGATCGGAATAAGTGTGATGGATCCGTCCTTACCCTTTTGTCTGCCGGCTCTTTCATAAAGAGTTGCAAGGTTAGTGTACATATAACCGGGGTATCCTCGTCTGCCGGGAACTTCCTTTCTTGCAGCGGAAACCTCACGAAGCGCATCTGCGTAGTTTGTGATATCTGTCATTATTACAAGTACATGCATACCCATATCAAATGCAAGATACTCGGCAGCCGTAAGCGCCATTCTCGGTGTTGCGATACGCTCGATAGCCGGGTCGTTCGCAAGGTTTACAAACATTACTGTTCTGTCTATAGCACCTGTCTCTTTGAATGACTGAACAAAATAGTCAGATTCCTCATATGTAATACCCATTGCAGCAAAAACAACCGCAAACTGCTCATGCTTTCCTCTTACAGCAGCCTGTCTTGCTATCTGAGCGGCAAGCTGTGCATGAGGAAGTCCTGATGCAGAGAATATCGGCAGCTTCTGACCTCTTACAAGAGTATTAAGACCATCAATTGCAGATATACCTGTCTGGATGAACTCCTGTGGGTAATCGCGGGCAGCCGGGTTCATTGGTGTACCATTTATATCAAGTCTTTTATCCGGAATAATCGCCGGACCGCCATCGATCGGATTTCCAAGACCATCAAATACTCTTGAAAGCATATCTCCCGATACAGGCAGCTCCATTGATTTTCCAAGAAAACGAACTTTGCTGTGTGCAAGGTTTATGCCGGCAGCTGACTCAAAAAGCTGAACAAGCGCATTAGACCCGTTTACCTCAAGAACCTGACAGCGTCTGATATCACCGTTAGGAAGCTCTATCTCGCCAAGCTCATTGTAAGTAACGCCTTCTACATCACTGACCATCATAAGAGGACCAGCGACCTCTCGTATAGTACGATATTCCTTTGCCATCAGTCCTCACTCCTTTCAAGAACAGCCTCTATCTCATTATCAATAATAGCTTTAATATTCTCAAATTCCTGATCTATCCTGCTTTCGCTCTCATACTTGAATCTGCCTATTCTTTCACGGACAAGCATTCCTGCAAGAAGTTCAACATCTGCGCCCTTTTCAAGAGCTTCTACTGACTTATCATAGCAAAGCAGAATTGCTCTCATCATAAGTACCTGTTTTTTAAGAGAGGTATATGTATCAACAGCGTCAAAAGCATTCTGATGGAGGTAGTCCTCACGGATAGCTCTTGCAGTTTCCAGTTTGAGTCTGTCAGGAGCGGAAAGAGCATCCATACCAACAAGATTTACGATTTCCTGAAGCTCTGACTCATCCTGGAGCATTGACATAAGTCTGCCCCTTAGCTGCATAAAGTCGGACGAAGCATTTTCTGCATACCACTTTTCAAGCTGATCCGTATAAAGTGAATAGCTTGTCAGCCAGTTTATTGCCGGGAAGTGACGCTTATATGCAAGGTTTGCATCAAGTCCCCAGAATACCTTTACTATACGAAGTGTAGCCTGTGATACAGGCTCTGAGATATCACCGCCCGGAGGTGAAACAGCGCCAATAACTGACAATGCGCCTTCTGTATCTTTTGTACCATTTACGATAACTCGTCCGGCTCTTTCATAAAACTGCGCAAGACGGCTGCCAAGATAAGCAGGATAACCTTCTTCACCAGGCATTTCTTCAAGTCGGCCGGACATTTCACGGAGAGCCTCTGCCCAACGCGATGTTGAGTCAGCCATAAGTGCAACCGTATAGCCCATATCACGGAAATACTCTGCAATAGTAATACCAGTATATATAGATGCCTCACGGGCTGCAACAGGCATATCTGATGTATTGGCGATAAGCACTGTTCTCTCCATAAGAGAGTTTCCTGTTCTCGGATCTTTAAGCTCCGGGAACTCATTAAGAACATCTGTCATTTCATTTCCACGCTCACCGCAGCCGATATACACTATTATATCAGCGGCTGCCCATTTAGCAAGCTGATGCTGAACAACAGTTTTACCTGATCCGAAAGGTCCCGGAACTGCCGCAACACCACCCTTTGCTATCGGGAAAAGCGTATCAATTACTCTTTGTCCGGTTGTCAGAAGAATATCAGGAGAGAGCTTTCTCTTATATGGTCTGCCAACACGAACAGGCCATTTTACACACATTGTAACATTCTGCTTTCTGCCATTCTTCTCGACAACAGCAACAGTATCGTCGATAGTAAATTCGCCGGGTTTTATATCAACTATAGTACCCTCGACCTTTACAGGAACCATTACCTTATGAACTACGGCATTTGTCTCATTTACTGTACCGATAACATCACCGGCTGAGACCTTATCTCCCTTTTTAACCGAAGGGATAAACTTCCACTTCTTTTTATGATCAAGCGACGGAACTTCTACACCTCTTGTAAGGTTATTTCCTGCCACCTTCATAATTTCCTCAAGCGGTCTTTGTATTCCGTCATAAATTGATCCGATAAGACCTGGACCAAGCTCAACGGAAAGCGGCGCTCCTGTGGACTCTACTTCCTCACCCGGTCCAAGTCCGGAGGTTTCCTCATAAACCTGGATCGAAGCCTGGTCGCCGTGCATTTCTATGATCTCACCGATAAGGCGCTGACTGCTTACTCTGACAACATCGTACATATTTGCATTTCTCATGCCCTCAGCGATTACCAAAGGTCCTGCGACCTTTGTTATTATTCCGTTTGCCAAATTTCACACCTCATTACTTTATTGATTGGTAATTCAATTCTTATTTGAAAAGTATATCTGATCCGACAGCCTTTTCAACAAATGATGACAATCTGCCAAGTCCAAGTCCGGTAGAACCCTTTGCTCCCGGCAGCGGTATAATAGCCGGTACTGGTTCTTCTGCTAACTTTATGACCTCTTTTTCTGCTGCTGCATAAAGCTCCTCTGTCATATATATAACAGCGTACCTGTCCTTTTCGGTAATATCCTTAAGAACTGCAGCTGCATCCTCGCTGCGGTCGCAGACAACAGCCTTTATCCCGACTGCACCAAAGCCCTTTACGCTTTCGCTGTCACCGATATATGCTATATTTTTAACCATACCGTTCACGCAGCCTTTCTCTTATCCTGTCTGGCGGTGTCTGTGTTTTTATTCCGCCGGATATCATATATATCGCTCTTCTTTCATATTCGCATCCGAGCAGATATCCGAAAAGCGGCTCAGGACCTTCTATTGTCAAGCGACACATCTTCTTTGCAAGTCCCATAAGTTTATTATCAACAAACCTTTCAAACTCAGACGGCTTCTCCTTATATGCAGCGATTGCCGTTTTACAGTCAAAGGATCTTACTCCCTCAAGATACCGCAGAAGCTGCTCACTTCCAGCCATAGTTTTCTGCATGAGCTTTTTCTTATCTATTCCCTCGGCTTCAAAAATTGCCTTATCAAGATATTCCACTGTTGTTTTTGTCCTTGCAGCTCTTAAAGCCGTCTTGACATCAGCGTAGAACATCATCACAGAAAAATATTCCCTGAGAAACTTTGATTTTGCTTTATCTGCATCACTGAGCATCTTTCTGAATGCGGCGCCGTCAATAACAGCATCACTTATTCTTGCATCCTTTGTCCTTGCAAGAAGTGTATATGCTTCTTCTGCAGATTTTGCTATCCACTCCGGAAGAGATACGAATTTCTTATTTTCAAACGATTCCTTTATTACTTCCGGAGAGATCGTATATGGTTCAAGAATAAGATGCTCATATTTTTTATCGTTCATAATACCTTTCAGTATTGTCTTGATATTATGTATATCATTTTCTATAAGGAAAGGTTCAAAAACGGCTTTTGACGGAGCTATCCCATTGAGATATTTCCACATTTTCTTTGTATTGCTCTCAATTATCTCATCTGTATTGTCGCCCTCGCCGTAACCTTTGTCTGAAAGAAACCTCACAAGCTCCGATTCACTTTTCATACTGATCATCTGCTCTATATCAGCGGATGACAGCAACGATTTTTCTCTGGCTCTGACTGAACCCAAGGAAAATTCATACGATATTCCCATACAAATTTTCCCCCCTTAATCCTTGAAAAGCTCTCTGCCGATCAGATCCTCAAGTTCTTCCCTTTTTTCATTGATAACAGCCTCAAAGCTCATATTTTCTTCAATATCTCCATCCTTCAGGATAAAACCACTGCTGATATCATCATATGGCTTTTCTGAGATCTTTGCAGTAAGACCGCATCCGGAAAACCTTTTCTCAAGATCCTTTGGTATCCTTTTCAGATCCCTGCTGCAAAAGAATACTGTTCCCTTCTGACCCTTAAGCTTTGCAGCAAGCTTCAGCACTATCTCAAAATATTTCTTATCGTCAAGTCCGATAATATATTCATAAACATGGCTGAGTGTTTTTTCAATCTCATCTCTTTTTGTTCTAAGCAGTGAATTGCGTCTTTCAAGCTCTTCTCTGCTTTTGTAAGCCTTGATAAGGTTTTCTGCCTGAAGCTGGACCTTTGTCTCAGCACTATGAGTTATCTCCTGAGCTTTCCTTCTTGCGCTTTCCATTACTTCATTATATTCCTTATCGGCGTCGGCATTGATCGCTGCAATCCTTTCGTCGCTTTCCTGCCTAATGCTTTCAAACAGTCTATCGCTGTTGCTCACATCAATACCTCCTTACAGTCATTATATCAATACAATTACATATTAATTGACGGGATCGAGATAACCATAAGAAGTGATACTATAAATGCAAGAAGAGCATAGATCTCAACAAGTGTTACAGATACCATTGCTTTTGAGAAATTCTTGTCATCCTTAGCGCACATTGAAATACCAGCTACAGCTGCTTTTCCCTGTGCAAAACCAGAGATCATTCCTCCGATTCCGATTGCAAGCGATGCAGCAAGATAGCAAAGACCCTGTGCAAGTGTCGGTGCCTCTCCGCCGAGAACGCCGCAGTTGATCATGATAAGGAATCCAACGATAAATCCGTAAAGACCCTGTGTACCAGGAAGAAGTGTAAGAACGAGCATTTTACCGAACATTGAAGAATCCTCTGAAAGAACTCCCATAGCTGTCTCTGCTGCTCCGCCTACACCCTTTGCTGAACCTATACCTGCAAGAACTGTTGCAAGAGCTGCTGCCAAAATTGCAAAAAGAATACCATTCATAATTATTACCTCCGAATATTATTTATCATTTTTTAATTTGAAATTCTTACTGTTGACTGCAAACGGAACAAATGCCTTTCCGCCGCCTTCATAAAACTTACTGAACATTTCTACATACTGCAAACGCATTGTATGTACATATGATCCCAGAGCATTGAGTGCTATTGTGATCGCATGACCGACAATGAATATCACTATCATAAACAATATTCCAATAACATTCGTACCCATCAGAGTAGAAAGCATATTGAATACCTGAGCCATAACTCCGGTAGTTAGTCCCAATGCCAGGAGTCTCGAATAACTCAGCAGATCGCTTACATAGCTTGTTACATCATACAAGGATGCGACTCCTCCGACCAGCTTTCCGAAAAATCCCTTTTTTTCTCTTCCCTGAGTAAGAACCAGTCCCACTGCTGAAAGAATGGAAATTCCCGCACCGATATATGTCAGCACTCCGCCGGTTGCCATTCCTGCACCCAGAACTGCAAAGCCTATAAGCATTGTCATCCAGAAGCCTGTATCAAAAATTGCCTTTGCATACTGCTTCTGCTTCCAGCAAACATAAAACTTGCATCCCATACCCACAAGTATATGTACAAGACCAAGTCCTATAGACAGTATCATTATAGTAAGCGCATCCTTCTGCGTATCAAGCGTAGGCCACGGAAGAAGCTGCTGCATCGTTATTTCATTTCCTGTTGCCAACTTATAAAATACAGCCGGAGCATCTCCGAAAATACTTCCGAAAACCAATCCCCAGAATACTGTTGCTACTCCGCAGTACTGGAACAGCTTAAGATTATTTCTCATATTCTTATCAGGTTTGAATACCTTTAGTCCGATAGCTGTACCAATTATAAGCAGAAGTCCGTATCCGGCATCTGAGAACATCATGCCAAAGAAGAAATAGAAGAAAAACGCCAGAAGCGGTGTCGGATCTATATCCTCATGCGAGGGCGGTGAGTACATTGTTACTATACTTTCAGCAGGCTCGGCAAATTTATTGTTTTTCAGTTTTACAGGAGCGTCATCCCCTGCCTCACCGAATTCCACAATACACATTGCGACCCTGTTGCAAAGCTCCTCAAGTTTTTCGCAGTCCTCTTCAGCTACATACCCATTCAGTACAAATACATGAGATGTCTGATCAAGCTGTGTAATTACCTGATATTTTTCAGCCCTTATTGTAAAATAATCCTGTGTATCCCGTATATCATCCCTGTACTTAGCATAGGAAGCTATATCCTCCTCTGCTTTTTTCATCTTTTCCTGCAGATCCTCGTCTTTTTCAATAAGCCTCCTGACCTTTTCAGCAGGAGTTCTTGATGTCGGATTCAGCGGTTTTGTAAAGCCAAGTGTCCTCAGTACATTATCGGCTCTTTCCTTCTGTGTTTTTGGAACTATTATCACCGCGCAGGTAATATTTGACGATGAAAATAATATCTCAAAATCGTACACCAGATCTTTGTCCTCTGCTGCAAGCGCTTCGGCAAGTCCGATCTGATCAAAATATTTTGGAAAGCTGCCTATCAGAACCGAAGTCATAGCAGTATCACCGGTATTAAGTGGAATATCGAGATCCTTCCATGCCTCCAATTGCGCAATAAGGGTCTTTACTCTTATTCTCTCAGCTGCACAATCTGCCTGCTGCTTCTCCAGATCCTTTATTTTTGTACATATACCGATCATTCTTACTGATCTTGATGCTATTTTTCCAAGATCCTCAGGTTCTATCTCTCTCCTGCCCTTGAATGATGCCAGAAGTCCTTTCTTTTCCGGAACAACACGGTCAAGAACCTTTAAAGCCTGTTCTGTCAAAGAAATATTCCTTTCAAACTGTTTAAGCTGTGCAGATTTATCTGATCTGACAAATCCTTCTTCAGCATTTTCAGTCTGCTTTATATGTACCAGAGAGCTATCCTGCAGATGTTCAAGCATTCTCTTTCTATCCTTCTGGAGAGCAACTATTCTTACAGTTTTCATTTTCAGCTTAGCCAAATTTTAATCACCACACCTTCTCTTTCAACTTTTCATAAACCTTTATTTTGTCATAGCATCGATCACCAATGCTGTAACACGAGCCCTGTTCCCATCCGCTTTTTTACTTAACTCGTCACATTCAGCCCTGAATTTGACCTTTTCCTTTTCCAGTCGGGCATCAGCACTTTTTGTAACTGCGGCGGAATCATCCTCCAACATTTTCTCAACGCTTTTCTTTGCCTCTGAGATCAGCTTTGCACTGTCGCTTTTCGCCTTCTGCTTTTTTGCTTCGGCAAGCTTTTTGGCTTCGGCTTCTCTGCTTCGGCATTGTTCTTCAACATCGAGCACAGCTTTCAGCAAATCCTTTGCCATATTTTTTTCTCCTTTATTAAGAATATGCCTCCGGGGAAATATACCGAAGGCCAGATGCCAGAAATATTACCGTTCTTTCACCATAATATTTCAGCATTACCTTTTAATTAAATCATAAAACATAGTCTATTGCAAGATAGTCACTATATTTTTAATATTTTGTTAATATTCTATTCATAATTTATTAACAATTTAAATTGCTTCCATATATAGTTTATTTTCTCTTATATAGACCTCTACTGCACCCGGAATTAACGCTGAAATGCTTTCTCCCCTGCTTATTTTTTCTCTTATTTCAGTAGAAGAAACAGTCATTATCCCTGCGTCAAGTATTTCACTTTTTGCTCCGAGTTCCGAAAGATATTCCTGCTGCTTTTTCAGATCAGAGATATCATCATCATTTCTTGGTACTCCACATATAACAGCACTTTCAAATATTATCTCCGGATGCTTCCACTGATGTATAGTCATAAACATATCTGCTCCGGTTATAAGGTAAAGTTCACAACCTTTATACATTTCCTTTAAAGAAAGCAGTGTAAGATATGTATAGCTTGCTCCCTGCCTTTTTATTTCAATATCGCTTACCTCCACATCATCCCTGTCAGCAAATGCCAACCGGCACATATCAAGGCGTTGCTGCGGAGTTACCGTTGTTTTCTTCTGCTTATGCGGCGGTATGAAAGTCGGCACTATCAGCGTCCTGTCAATTCCGAGCTTTTCAGTGAATGCTTCCGCAAGCTGTACATGACCATTATGTATAGGGTCAAAGCTGCCTCCGAACATTGCAAGTTTCATTTCAGAATCTCCATATCACAAAATCACTTTTTCCTGCTTTTCGGAAGCTCTATTTTAGGTTCCTCCGGATTCCTTCTGAAAAGCACGAATTTTGAACCGATAACCTGCACAACATCAGCAGCCGTCTGTGATGCTATCATTTCAGCAGCTTCACGGGAGTCAATATCAGCTGTTTCCAATACTTTACCCTTTATCAGTTCCCTTGCCTTCAAAGCATCATCAGCCTGCTTTATAATCTGCGGACTCATGCCGCCTTTTCCTACCATTACTATTGTATCAATTTCTGTTGCAAGAGAGCGAAGAAACGCTCTTTGTTTGCTTGTAAGCATATTCAATTTCCTTTCTTTTGCTCTAACTTTTCAGCAAGAACAATACTTAATTGTTTAAGAGCCTTTCCTCTGTGGCTCATTGCATCCTTTTGTTTATCACTGAGTTCAGCAAATGTCTTATTTCCTTCGACAAAGAATATAGGATCATAGCCGAAACCATTATTACCCCTTGGCGCAAATCCTATTGTTCCATCACACCGTCCGCTGACAAACAGCTTTTCACCCTCTGGAAAGCAGCAGCATATACAACATTCAAAATGCGCTGATCTGTCATTGCTGCCTGTTTCATTAAGCTCATTGACAAGTTTATTGATTTTAGCCTGATCATTTTCCGCATATCTTGCTGAAAAAACTCCCGGCCGTCCATCAAGTGCATCTACCACCAGACCCGAGTCATCAGCTATTGCCGGAAAACCTGTTTTCCGGCAGGCAGCAACTGCTTTCAGTTCGGCATTTTCTTTGAATGTCTTTCCTGTCTCCTCGACATCGTCAAGGCTTATACCAAGCTGAGCAGCTGTTTTTGCCTTTATACCAAGCGGTTCAAGTATCCTGCTGATCTCCGCCAGCTTTTTTTCATTGTTTGATGCGATAACAAATATCATTATATCCACTCCCTGTTACTGGTCATTGCTGCTGCGCCACTGAGCAAGCCAGTCGTCATCATCACTGCCGGAATCCTCTTGTGGCTCAGTATTCCAGTTATATTTAGCCTTTGCTCTTGACTGTCTTTCCTCTGAGCGCTGTTTTTTGGCTTCTTCCTGTTTTTGCTTTTCAACCTCAAGCTCCTCAGCGGTTTTCTGAGGTTCGGCCTTGAGCTTTTCTTCCTCAGCCGCTTTTTCAGCAGCTGCTTCTGCATCTATCTTCTCCCAGATATCAGCCGTTTCAGGACGGTACTGTTCTTTTTCTTCTTCCTCAGATGATGCCTGCTCTGTTCCGGCATTTTCCTCATCCGGAACATAATCATCGCTCATAAACAGTGCCTTTGCAAACTCACCCGGATCAAACGGCTGCAGATCATCTATCTGTTCGCCTACTCCGATAAACTTGACCGGAACATCAAGCTCCTCCTTTATTGCCAATACTACTCCGCCTTTTGCCGTACCATCCAATTTTGTAAGAACTATACCTGTTATTCCGGCTGCTGTTTTGAACTCCTTTGTCTGGTTTACAGCATTCTGTCCGGTTGTAGCATCAAGTACAAGCAGTACCTCCTTTGCAGCATCCGGAAGCTCACGGTCAATTATACGATTTATCTTTGCCAGTTCGGCCATAAGATTTTTCTTATTATGAAGTCTGCCTGCTGTATCAGCTATTATTATATCGCTTCCTCTTGCCTTGGCAGATGATATCGCATCAAATACTACTGCTGCCGGATCTGAACCCTCATTTTGTTTTATTATGTCAGCCCCTGATCTTTCAGCCCATATCTGAAGCTGATCTATTGCCGCTGCGCGGAAGGTATCAGCTGCCGCCAAAGTAACTTTTTTGCCCTCGCGCACAAATTTAGCAGCCATCTTTCCTATTGTAGTAGTTTTTCCGACACCGTTTACTCCAATTACAAGTATTACTGATGGTTTTGTACTGATGTCAAGCTCCTGACCGCCTTTCAGCATGGAAGTAACTACATCCTCAATAAGCCTTCTTATCTCCTTAGGATCAGTTATACCCTCACTTTTGACCCTTTTCTTTATCTCATCACATATTTTTTCGGCTGTAAACATTCCTACATCGCCCATTACAAGCAATTCCTCAAGCTCCTCAAAAAGCTCATCGTCAATTTTTGTAAAGGATTTAAGCAGCTTATCTATCCTGCCAAAAAGAGCATCTCTGGTTTTTTTCAATCCGTCCCTGATCTTTTCAAAAAATCCCATCGTCATATTCCTCCATTCACTCTGTCAGGCTTTCATATTCAGCTTTTGTTCTATCTCAGCAGCCTTTAATTCAAGCAGCTTTGAAATACCTCTGTCCTGCATTGTAACTCCGTAGAGTACATCAGCTTCCTCCATTGTACCTCTCCTGTGAGTTATACAAATAAACTGTGTATTTTCATTCATCTTTCTGAGATAATCCGCAAAGCGATATACATTTACATCGTCAAGCGCAGCTTCGATCTCATCCATAACACAGAAAGGTGCAGGACTTACCTTCATTATTGCAAAATATAATGCTATTGCTACAAGCGCCTTTTCTCCTCCGGAGAGCAGCTCAATATGTGATACTATCTTACCAGGCGGTTCAACGGAAATGTCTATACCGGTAGTAAGTACATTTTCCGGATCAGACAGCGATAAAGACGCCTTTCCGCCGCCAAAAAGCTCTACAAATGTTTCTGAGAAATTCTTATTGATTTCATTGAAACGAATAATAAAAATCTCTCTCATCTGCTTTGTCAGGTCATTGATAAGTTTCAGAAGCTCTGATTTTGATTTTTCTATATCTCCGAGCTGTACTTTCATAAACTCGTATCTCTCACTTACTTCCTTATACTCCTCTATCGCAGATACATTTACATTGCCAAGAGATTTTATTTTCTGCTTAAGCTCAGAAAGTCTCCTTTGTGCCTTGCCTGCATCCTCAATTTCAGCTGCATATTTTTCCGCCTCTCTTTTTGTAAGCTCATACTCATCCCACAGCTTTGCTTCGGTATCATCATAGCTCTTCTGGAGATTGACCCTCCGTTCTTCGAGTCTTGCAAGCTCACCGCTTATCTTTTCTTTTTCAGAGGTCTTTTCACGCTCATCCTTTCTAAGCTCGCCTGACCTCTTTTCAAGCTCAAGTCTTTCACTGCCCTTCTTCTGGATATCCTCATTGAATCCTGACGCTTCTTCTGTATATCTTGCCGCTTTTTTTTCAAAATCGTCTATCTCAGAAAGAGTTTTCTTATTTTCCTCTTTTATTTTTCGGATCTCTTCCTGTCCATTTTTTATCTTTTCATTTGATCCGGTCAGTCTTAGTTCAGCATTTTCTATCTCTGCCTGTACCGCAGAAATATCCTTTTCCAAAGTGACTACATCAAGTCGTTTATTCTGTAGTTCCTCTCCAAGACTTTCTCTCTTTTTTACAAGCTCATCCTTTGACCCGGTTATTCTTTTTGCCTCTTCTTCATTTTCGGATATTTTCTTTCTGAAGACATCCATCCGCTTTCTTGCTGATTCCATCGTCTCCGTCATTTCTTCGAGTTTCCTGACAGAATCCTTGCGTTCCTTCTGTATTTCTTCAAGCGATTTTTTTGTAGCCTCAAGTTCTGATCTTCTGCTTTTTATTTCAGCTTCAAGTTTTACCTTATCACCCTGTACAGTTGATAGCTCAGCTGAAATATTATCTTTCTCATCTTCGAGACTTTTAAGCATCTCACAGCATTTATCATACTTTTCAAAAAGTTTATCTGCCTTTCCGGATATCTGCTCAGCATCAGAACGCATTTTTTTAATTTCCTCTGTTCTGCCAAGTAGTCCGGTATTTTTGGAAAGCGATCCGCCTGTAAGTGATCCTCCGGCATTTACAACCTGACCGTCGAGAGTAACTATACGGAAACGGTACGAATACTTTTTAGCGATCTCTACTGCTCTGTCAAGATCCTCTGCAACAACTATCCTGCCGAGAAGATTCAGCAGTATTCCTCTGTAGCAGTCATCACAGCTACAAAGATCAGCTGCGATCCCGACAAATCCTCTGCATGATTCAAGTCCGGTCTCATTAAGCTCTCTGCCTTTTATCGTTGACATAGGAAGAAAGGTTGCCCGTCCTCCGTCATGCTGTTTCAGATAAGCTATAGCTCTTTTTGCATCTGAATCATCAGTAGTAACTATATTCTGCATTGCTGCGCCAAGTGCAATTTCGATCGCTATGCTGTATTCAGATGAAGTCTGAATAACTCTGGAAACTGGTCCGTGTATTCCGCTGAGCATACCTTTTTTAGCCTCGCGCATAATAGTTTTTACGCTGTGTGCAAAGCCTTCAAGGTTCTTTTCCAGTTCCTCCAACATTCTTGCCTTGCTGTACAGCTCCTGAGAACGGAGATCTGTTTTTTCAGCCTGACTCTTTATTTCAGCACAAACCTTTTCCTGTTCTGTAATCTTTTTCTCGATCTCGGATTTTTCTTCCGTTATTTTTCTGATATTGTCATCACAGTCAGTACACATGACGCTGTAATCATCAATAATACCATTAAGAGTATCTATCTGGGAGCGTCTTGCCTTAATAGTGTTTTCTACGACTTCCATTCTTTCTGTAAGCTCGCTTATTGATGAAGAAGATGTCATAAATTCTATCTTAGCATCTCCGGCATCAGAATTAAGCTCCGCAAGAGAGGCATTTATTGCTGCCAGCTTATCAGCAGATTCACTCTCTCCTGAACGCAGCTTTAACAACTCATCTGTAAGTCTTTGCTGTTCACTTTTCTGCTCGGACAATTTTGATTCAAGTTTCTTTATGGTATCCTTTTTTGATTTTATCTCATCAGTAAGCTCCTGCCCCGTTTTGCTGTATATATCTATTTCACCCTGTATTCTTGAAGCAGTTTCCTCTTTATGCTTAATATCACTTTTAAGTAATGCCGCCTGAGATCTGCACTGTGATGCAAGATCTTCTTTTTCTGAAATCAGTTTTCTTAATCTTTCAGTTTCTGCAATACATTCATTCTGTTTTGAATAGTTTTCCTCTGTTTCCTTCTGTATTCTCTCCAATGCTGCAACAGTATCATTATACTGCATATTAGCAACAGTCAGCTTATCCTCCTGCTCACGGACAGCAGCAGCGGATCTTTCCAGGTTTCTCAGCCACAGTGCTATCTCCAGACCACGCTTTTCTTCCGCATATACAAGATATGCCTTTGCCTTTTCAGATTGTACCTTAAGTGGTCCTACACGACCTTCAAGCTCAGATAAAATATCCCTGAGCCTTACCAGATCATCTTCAGTACGGTCAAGTCTCCTTTCCGCCTCAGCCTTTTTATATCTGAAACGGGATATTCCTGCTGCTTCTTCAAATATCTCTCGTCTGTCCTCGCCTTTTGTAGCGACAATAGAATCTATTTTTCCCTGACCGATCATTGAGTAACCGTCACGGCCAAGACCGGTATCCATAAAAAGCTCATGTATATCCTGCAATCTTACAGCCGTATTGTTAATCAGATATTCACTATTTCCCGACCGGTAATATCTTCTTGTTACAGCAACCTCATCACCATCAAATTTAAGTGTACGGTCTGAATTATCAAACGACAAAGTTACCTGCGCATAGCCTGTCTTTTTTCTCTGCTGAGTTCCATTGAATATAACATCCTCCATCCTTGAACACCTCAGAGCCTTTGCAGACTGTTCGCCAAGCACCCATCTTATTGCATCACTGATATTACTTTTTCCGCTTCCGTTTGGTCCGACAACAGCTGTAATACCGTCTGTAAAATTCAGCTTTGTCTTATCAGGGAAGGTCTTGAAGCCCTGAACTTCCAATGTCTTTAACTTCAACTTCTGATCTCCTTTTTTACGAAATAGACTGTAAAGCTATTTCCTTTGCAATTCTTCCTTTTGTAGAAATCGTGTAAATGTATTTTCTTTACATCATGTTATTTAAGAATGACCTGGTATTTTTCAAGCAGATCATCCGTTTCAATCCTGACTCTGTACCCCATTCTTTCAATTTCTCTTATGTTAGACTTTTTCTGACCCGTCATTCTTGATACAGACCTCGGATTCACACAAAGTACGATATCTCCTTTAGGAGTATTATACCTGCTGAGCATCTCAATTACTGTATCAAGCATCATCCTGCTTTCACAAAGCTCCCTTAGCGCAGGATGAAACACTCCTGCTGCCATATTTTCTCTGAGACTATCACTGTCATGCAAACCAAGACGAATAACTGTAATTTTCCTCTCTCCGAAAAATCTCAAAAGGTCTGCACAAAGCGAAACTGTCTCATCAAGTGTCGGAGGAACATAAGCTCCGCTTTCGTATAGGTGGTACAGTTTTGAACCTTTCAGAATAACTGTAGGATATATCCTTACTGTATCAGGCTCAAGATCAGCAATTTTTATTGCAGTTTCCCTGTCCCTGATATTATCGCTGCCATACAGTCCTGTCATCATCTGCAAACCAAGCGAAAAACCATATTCATGTATAAGCCGGGATGCCTTTACAACATCCTCTGCGCTATGTCCTCTTTCATTTTTTATTAGAACATCATCATCCATGCTTTGTGCGCCAAGCTCTATTGATGTCACTCCGCTTTCTTTCAGTATATCAAGGATCTCCTTGTCTATTGCATCAGGTCTTGTAGATAACCTTATACCGTAAAATAAACCGTTTTCTACATATGGTTCTGCTGCTCCAAGAAGTTCCTTCATATACTCTCTGTCTATTGCAGTAAAGCTGCCTCCGAAAAAAGCTATTTCCGCCTGAGCTGATCTTTCACCAAGCGACCTTATCGCTATCTCCGCAGCATTTCTTACATCCTCGGCAGTCGGCTGACTGCGCTGACCTGTTATCTCCTTTTGATTACAGAATGAGCATTGATGAGGACATCCATTATGCGGTACAAATATCGCTACATTTGAATGTTTCATTTTCAATATCCCATAAGGTGCAGAGCTTCTCTTGCAGCCTGCTGTTCTGCTTCTTTTTTGCTTCTGCCGCCGCCTTTTCCTATTACATTATTATTCAGATGAACCTCAACAAAGAAGTGCTTATCATGATCAGGACCTTCCTCTCCTACAAGCACATATGAAAGATGCTCTTCCGGATTTTTTTGTATAATTTCCTGCAATGTAGTTTTATAATCCTTAAAAGCTCTTGGCTTTGAGCTTTTTATTTCTGGCTCAACAAATTTCAATACAAACTTTCTGGCTTCATCCATACCGCCGTCAAGATAGATTGAAGCAATTATTGCTTCAAAGGCATCTGCGAGAATGGATGGTCTTTCGTGACCCTTCAAATTGCGTTCACCTCTTGATAAACGCAGGAATTCACCAATTCCAAGAGCCGCTGAAAAGCGGCAAAGACTCTTTTCACATACAAGTGCAGCTCTCAGCTTTGAAAGTTCTCCCTCCGGCAGCTTCGGACAGTTTCTGTAAATATAATCAGAAACTATAATACTCAGAACAGCATCACCAAGAAATTCCAGTCTTTCGTTGCTTTTTTCGGCACCCTTCGATTCATTGGCATAGGATGAATGAGTCAGTGCATTAACAAGATATCCTATATTTTTATACTGATAGCCTATACGCTTTTCAAGTTCTTTCATTTACTGTTAGCTCCTTAATTTACTGTCCGGACAGCTTATCCTCGATTATTTCTATTGCCCCGGATCTTGCATATTCATCAGCCGCCTTTATGACTGCCGCAACAGCAACAGCATTTGCAGTTCCGTGAGTTTTCATAACAGGCTTTTTTACCCCCATTACAACTGCTCCGCCATAACGATTGTAGTCAAAATACTGCTTCAGCTCATACAGTTCCTTTTTTATCATTGCTGCTGCAAGTTTTGTCCTGAGATTTTTCAGGAACACTCCCTTTATCTTTTTGAATAGTTCTTTTGCAGCACCCTCATACATCTTTGCTATAATATTTCCCGTAAAGCCATCTGCGACAACTACATCTGCCTTTCCAGCAGGAATATCCCTTGCTTCAATATTGCCGGTAAAGTTAAGGCTGCTTTCTTTAAGCAGTACAAATGCCTCTTTCTGCAAAGGCCCACCCTTATGCTCCTCTGCTCCGACATTTGCAAGCGCAACTCTCGGATTTTTTACTCCTACTATCTTCTCCATATATACCGAACCCATTATGCCGAACTGTCTGAGCATTTCTGCTCGTACTTCAACATTGGCTCCAGCATCAATGAGCATAAAAGGTCCTTCCGCAGTCGGCATAACAGATGCAAATGCAGGTCTTTTATTGCCCTTTATCCTTTTGACAATCATTGTAGCCCCAAGCAATAAGGCACCACTATTTCCTGCACTTACGAATGCATCAGCTTCACCCTCCGATACAAGTCTCAGACCTTCTGCCATAGAGCTTTCTTTTTTCTCTTTCAAAACAACTCCCGGTTCATCCTCCATTGTTATTTCACCTGATGCCGGATATAATCTGAATTTTGAAATATCAAGCCCATTTGTATCCGCACAGGCTTTTATCTTGTCTGTGTCGCCAACCATCGCTACCTCTGTATCCGGGTTTTCCTCGTTTGAGAGAATACATCCCTTTATGATCTCCAAAGGCGCATTATCTCCGCCAAAAGCATCTACCATCACTTTCATATGTTTCACTCCTTGTTTACTGTATGATAAAAGCTGTCCTCTTTCAGAATATTATCCAGAATGTCCAATGATCTCTGTGCGTAGGCTGCTGCCCTCAGCTTCTTATCACGGATATGCTCGTCAAGCGGCGGCAATATCCCGAAATTCGCTCCCATTGGCTGAAAGTCAGATGTTTGTGAATTTGCCGCATAATCCGCAAGCGCACCTATCATGGTCTGTACCGGAAGGATAAATCCCTCTCTTCTGAGTACCCTTGCAGCTGCATTTATTCCGGCTATCATCCCTGAGGACGCCGATTCCATATAGCCTTCAACACCTGTCATTTGTCCGGCAAAGAAAAGCTCCGGTCTGTTTTTCATTGAATAATCTGCTGACAGCAGCTTTGGTGAATTCAGAAATGTATTTCTGTGCATTACACCATACCTTACATATTCTGCATCCCTCAATGCAGGTATCATTCCGAATACTCTTTTCTGCTCCGGGAATTTCAGATTAGTCTGAAATCCCACAAGGTTATACATTGTCTTTTCCGAATTTTCAGTCCTTAGCTGCAATACCGCCCATGGTCTGTGACCTGTACGAGGATCTCTCAGTCCTACAGGTTTCATTGGTCCGAATCTGAGTGTATCAAGTCCCCTCTGAGCAAGTATTTCCACAGGCATACAGCCCTCATATACCTTCGGATTCATTACATCAACATCATGTCTTGGTGCGCGTTCAGCTGTAATAAGCGCCTGATGGAAAGCCTCATATTCATCCTTATTCATCGGACAGTTTATATAGGCATCATCCCCACCCTTATCATAGCGTGAAGCAGTAAAGGCACAACTCATATCTATACTTTCAGCTGTTACTATTGGTGCAGCAGCATCAAAAAAGTGCAGAGGTGAATCACATATCTCAGCTATTCTATCAGCAAGTCCATCGCTTGTCAAAGGTCCTGATGCTATAACTGTGACCGCATCCGAGGGTATCTCCTTTACCTCATCACCAATAAATTCTATAAGCTCATTTGATAATATCTTTTCAGTGACATATCCGGAAAAAAGATCTCTGTCAACAGCAAGCGCACCTCCTGCCGGAACTGAACATTTATCTGCTGCCTCCATGAGCAGAGAACCAATACGGCGCATTTCCTCTTTAAGCAGTCCGGCTGCACTTTCTACTCTTGCTGCCTTAAGAGAATTAGAGCATATCAGTTCACAAAAATAATCACTCTTATGAGCAGGAGTTTTCTTTGACGGTTTCATTTCAAACAGCCTTACTTTTATTCCCCTCTGAGCGATCTGCCATGCCGCTTCACAGCCTGCAAGACCAGCGCCAATAACATTTACATACATACTTTTTTCCTCCGGATAGATCCACATTTCAGTCAATACTCTTTTGATTATATCACATTTCACTGTCTATATCAATACATCTATTTACAAATGTGTACGCCGCAGCGGAGTTTTCAACATTTTTTGTAAAAAATGTTTTGTAGTTTATTCTAAAAAAATGAGAAAAAGATTGTTTATTATACATATATTTTTTTTCAAGTATAGTGTGGTATAATGTAATCGTAGGAAAAATCTGTAATACAGCTTTATAATGGAGGTGATAGTGAATAATTTGCTCCAAAAACATAGTTTGACTGACAATTGAAAAGGAAGTTTTTAAATTGAGAAATTCAGGCAAGAGAAAAACCTTGGCAGGCGCTTTGGTGCTTTCGCTGGTGACAGCACTGATGCCCATGAACGCAAATGCAGTTGAACCGGAGACAACTCCGGATGTTGTTCCTGACTTTGTCCTGCCGGACACGATAGAGCCGGAGGAAGCGGAAAGGTACAAGTATGTCGGCAGAGATTACG
>CACZSM010000176.1 GCA_902783815.1 uncultured Ruminococcus sp. | reverse complement strand
TCTGGAAGCAGACAGATGGAAAAGTCGATATATTTGTTGCAGGTGTAGGAACCGGTGGAACGATCACAGGTGTCGGAGAGTATTTAAAAGAACAGAATCCTGATGTAAAGGTGGTTGCAGTTGAGCCGGAGACATCTCCTGTATTGTCAAAGGGAACTCCCGGACCTCATAAGATACAGGGTATAGGAGCTGGATTTGTACCCGATGTGCTGAATACAAATGTTTATGACGAAGTAATAACAATTGCAAACGAGGATGCTTTTGAAACATCCAGACTTCTTGCAAAGAAGGAAGGCGTTTCTGTAGGCATTTCATCAGGTGCAGCACTGTTTGCAGCTTTGGAGCTTGCAAAGCGTCCGGAGAATTCAGGAAAGACTATAGTAGCTCTTCTCCCTGACAGCGGAGACAGGTATTATTCTACTCCACTGTTTACAGAGTGATATATCAAAAGCCTAAAGGCAATAAAATTATACCATATAGGACACGGTTCAGGCTGTGTCCTATGTTTTTATTTCAAATGATAGACAATCTTTAAATTTTTTGCTATTATATACTTTGATCTTGCTTGAAATTGTGGAATGGATGTATAAATAATATGAAGAAAAAAACTGTTTTTATAATTTCTGCTGCAATTCTGATATTGTTATTGTTGTTTGTATTATTCCTAAGAGAAATTGACAATCAAAAAATAAATAGCATACGGATAATAACAGGGAATGAGTCTGTTGCTCTGCATTATTCGGACGGGTGTTATTATGCCTTTTTGCCGTCATTTTCAGATATGGATAGTCTGACTGTAAACTATCCTGATGATTGCAGTCTGTTTTTTGAAAATGAATATTTTATGTCTGGATCTGTTTTGAAAAATGTGGAGGCAGAGAAAAAATATCACATTGAGATAAAAAATGTATTTGGCATAAAATCTACAGATACACAGCTTGTTTTTATGAAATCAGAAAATATGAATTCAATGTTCCTTTCGTTGACAAACGGTACAATTGAGGATGTCAATGAAAGCGCTGATAAATCTGTAAAAAGATCAGGTTCATGCAGAATGATAGACAGTACAGGTGATATCAGATATAACGGTAACTTCTCAGCTATAAAGGGCAGGGGAAATACTACTTGGAATTCTCCGAAAAAGCCGTATGATCTGGTATTTGAAAATAAAGCCGACCTCCTTGGAAGCGGAAAAAAGAAAAGATACTGTCTGCTTGCAAATGATTTTGATGAAACAAATATTCGCAACAAAATAGTATATGATACTGCCTTGAAATCTGTACTGAAATATTCTTTGAATTCTGATTTTGTAGATTTATATATAGATGGTGAATATAAGGGTTTGTATCTTCTGACAGAGGATATTACAGCAGGAAGTGACTGTATTGACATATACGATCTTGAAGCTGATACACAGTCTTTCAACGACAAGAATTTAAAAGACTATCCAATAATTGAAACCTATATTAAAGATGACAGGTCAAATGGCATTGAGTATAAATACCATAATATACCAAATGATCCTGAAAATATAACAGGAGGTTATATTATAGAATTATGTAATAACTATAGGATAAAAAATGCTGAAAGTGCATTTTCATCACTGATAAAGAATTATGGGTATAAGATAAAGGCACCGGAATATGCAAGCAAAAATCAGGTTGAATATATAAAAGAATTCGTTGGATCATTTGAAACCAGTAAAAATGATGTACCTTTTGATGAACTGATAGATACTGATACTTGGATAGATTTTTATATAATACATGAGGTTTTTGCTAATAATGATGTGAGCAGTATGTTTTTTTACAAAGATAAGGATTCAAAGCTGTATGCAGGACCTGTATGGGATTTCGATCTTTCAATGGGACAGTATTTCGGAGAAACTGAACCTTGTCCGGATATACTGTATAGAAACCAGTTTTTCCTTTTCAAAAAGTTATATAATGACACATCATGCTATGAAAAGATTAGATCGAGGTATAATGAATTTTTCAGAAATGAACTGACCAATCTTTGTGAAAGCAGAATACATGAGTATTGTAGTAAGATAGCAGGTTCTTTTGAGATGAATAAGATACGCTGGAAAGACAGTAAAAAAAAGACATGGGTCAGAAAAGTGGAGAATATAGAACAGGCTGAACAGGAAATTAAAGGATTTCTGACAAAAAGAAAAGAATTTCTGGATTCCGTCTGGATAGATGGGAAAGAGCCTCCGGTGGTAGTATTTATGTCATCAATGGTTGATAATGACATAAATACGAGGAAGAATTTTTATTTTGCTGTTGAAAGAGGTTGTTCCCTTACAGAAATTCCGGAACTTGAATACGAAGGAAAGGAATTTCTGGGATGGTACGAAAATACCACGGGAGAAAAGATAAATATTAATGAACCGATTGAAAAAAACCGGTATTTCAGTGCGAGGTGGAAATAGAATGTTTGATATGGAAAAAATAAAGGCTGCAATATTTGATCTGGACGGAACACTTATTGATTCGATGTATGTGTGGTCGAAAGTAGATAATGATTTTCTTACAGAAAGAGGTATTCCAGTCACTGAGGAATATTCTGAGAAAATGCGTAGTATGTTTTTTGAAACTGCCGCAGCTTACACAAAAGAAACCTATGGACTGAGGGAAACCGTTGAGGAAATTATGCAGATATGGCTTGATATGGCGCATTATGAATATGCAAATAATGTGAGGCTGAAACCTTTTGCATATGAATATGTCAATAAGCTGAAAGAAAATGGTATCCTTTTAGGCATGGCAACATCCAATAATCCTTATTTACTTAAACCATGTCTTGAAAACAATGGGCTGAATGGAGTTTTTGATATTATTTGTTATACCTCCGAGGTTGGGATGAACAAAAGCAATCCGGATATATATCTTTATACAGCAAGAAAATTAGGCGTAAAACCTGATGAATGTATAGTTTTCGAGGATATTATAGAGGGTCTGAGGAGTGCATCATCTGTAGGTATGAAAACTGTTGCAGTGTATGATGCTGCAAATGATGCCTGCATGAAAGAAATTAAAATCACAGCAGACAAACTAATAATGGATTTTTCGGAAATGATGTAAAGAAAAATATCACCCGTACAACAATTCATGAAGTCCGGGTGATATTATTTTGCAAAGTAATATTATTGAATAATGGAAATAATATCATTAATTTTATCCTCATCAGAGAATCCTATGGAAGCACCATTAAATCCTATTTTGATACCCGCAAAAACGACTGCCCGTTTCAGAGAATCTATGGCGCTGTAACCTTTTGAATAGAAATGTATGAAAGAAGAGAACAGGGCATCTCCTGCACCTACAGTATTAACAACTTTTGTGCCGTTATATGCGGAAACTATGACCGCATCATCTGACTTTTCTTCAAGCATCATAGCACCTTTTGCACCCATTCCGATAACTATTATCCTGTTATGATATTTGTCACGGATCTGTTTAATGAATTCATCCGCTTTACAAGGCAGTTTTTCATCACTAAGAAAGAGGATATCGGCATTGCTCATAAATTCATAATTGTATTCATCATTTAAATCGCTCAGCACATGAACATCAGTTGCCGTAATGATGCCGGATTCCTTTATAAACTTTATCAGGTTACGGTTAAAGTTTATATTACACAACACAGCAAGATCTGTTTTATCGAGAAGTTTCTTTACATATTCCGGCGAAACACTTTGTTCCTGTATATCTTTTAGATCACAGTAAACCTGTCTTTTACCCTGAGGATCGAACAAAACAACTGATGCAGGAGTGTTTTTCAGTGTCATCTGTATGTAGTCGGTTTTTATATTGTGTCTTTCAAGATCATTAAGGACTCTTTGCGCCTCGTCATCATTACCAAGAAATGATATAACTTCAACTTTATCTCCCAAAGCTTTCAAAGCCTTTGCAATATTGCATCCAACGCCGGATACATTTGAATTTACTCCAAAAAAAGGATAATCAATAGGGTAATAATTTATCGGAAATTCACGCACTGCAACCGTTGTTTCAATATTCAACAGACCAGAAACAAGTATATCGCTTTTCATAAAGTATTCCTCCTTGTATATTAAATGGATTCACTGGCATTATTATACATTTTTACAGAGTAATATACAAGTATTTTAAAAAAACAATGTTTTTTTCTATAAAAAATGTTTTATAATTTCAAAAAATATGATATAATAACAATAGGTATTTGTAATTTCGGGGATGTTTATGTGAAAAACTCAGATATTTTTATGATCAACGCTGATCCGGATGATATTGAAATAAAGAAAAATGAGATTGCTCAGCGGCTTGGTACTGCGCGAGGTTATACAGATGATATAATAAAAAAATGTGAAAACCGACTTAAGCAGATAATCTGCTATAAAGGCGTATATATAAGAGTTCCTGTTGATATGGAGACACAGGATGTTTGCAGATTTGATTTTATGACTGCAAAAAGCCGTTATCTTTATAAGAACCTTTCAGGCTGCCGGGAAGCATTTGTTTTTGCTGTAACCGCTGGAATAACTGTTGACAGAGAACTTGCAAAGCTGAGAATAACATCAAATGCTGAATATTTTATTACTGATGGAATAGCATCTGCCGCAATT
>CACZSM010000175.1 GCA_902783815.1 uncultured Ruminococcus sp. | reverse complement strand
GCCGGTGTGGCGAAATCGGCAGACGCAAGGGACTTAAAATCCCTCGGTAGTTAATACCGTACCGGTTCAAGTCCGGTCACCGGCATAAGCGGCGGTACAGATTGTACCGCCGCCTATAAATTTCCTATTGAAATCAGAACGACCCTCATACATTTAGTATGAAGGCCGTAATTTTTTTCGTTGCTGCCTTAGCCTGCGTAGAAGGTGTAGGTGTGTTTGCCGTTCCTTTTGGATCTGTACATAGCCTCATCAGCTTTTTCAAATATCGAACCAGTACCGTCCTGCGAATCTGTGCCATGCACGATTCCAACGCTTACCGAAATAGACGGCAGACCGTCTTTTACATCAGCCAGTTCGTTATTGATATGTTCAAGTTTTGCAGCGATCAGCTGTTTCTGGGCTTCTCCGGAGTGTACCATAAATACAACAAACTCATCGCCGCCGATACGGCAGATATAATCATCTGAGCGGAAGTTGTTTTTCAGTGTAGTTACTAATTTTTTCAGAACGAGGTCGCCGGTTTCGTGACCAAAGTTATCATTGATGCTTTTGAAGTTATCGAGATCAAAAAGTATGAGATGCGTACTCGACATATCAACACTGGAAAGCAGAAGCTCGTAACCGGATCGGTTATAAGCGCCGGTAAGTTCATCATGTGAAGCCTTGAAATTAAGTCTGTCGAGGCTGGTTTTGTAGATAGCGTACATTTTGTTGTAGGTATGCGCGAGGTAGCGGAATTCATTGGCGCCGATCTCAGGTATAGGATCGTCAGTCTTTATCTTTTCGACAGCTTCCAGAACAGGCTTTATCCCAAGACGAGAAGTAAGTATTACAATGAACAGGATAACGACAGTCTGTATGATACTCATAACACATACGATAACAAGCTGATTGTTAAGCGCCTGCAATGAAGTGCTTTCATAATTCATACTGATTTTTTCGATCTCGTCAAGGCTCTCATGCATATTTTTACGGATGACTTCTTTTTGATTGTAGTAATCCTCATTAAGAACGAGAGAGGTAGCCTTACGCATTTTTTCATCCGCAGAGAGCTTCAGATCGTTGCTGTCAAGCTGAACATTCATTATTTGCTGAGGGTAATCCGTAATATTTTTTGCTTCAACGACAAGGCGCATTGCGTAATATTCCTGGTTCATCAGTTTCTGAGAAGCCTTCATAGCCTTTACAAGCTGTGATTTAGCGGCGTTGCATTTAGGATCTGACGACATTTTGGAAATAGCCTTTTCACGGTGGTTATTTTCAAAAGCCTCTTTAAAGTAGTTATTCATATAAGTAACATTGCCGTTGAGAGTAAAGCGCTGTACATTTTCCGTCAGGAAGTCAGAAGCATCCATAAGCTCATGAGCAGCCTTATCAAGTTCGAGATGTTCCGAGTTTGCGTCCTTCATATTAAAGAATGTACGGGGAAGCATATAGATCGAAAACATCGACAGTCCGAATACGATTATCGTAATAACGATGAGCCATAAATACACAAATCTCAGCGAAATACCCTTTTTATTAAGTTCATCACTTTTCATATAAAAGCCTCCAGTCGGGCATTGTAAATAGTGGTATGAAGACATCTATCCATTTTATATTCACCATAGTACAATATATGCCCACAATAAAATTAATTGTATCACTATTATCTCCTGAAATCAATGATTTTGCTTAAATATTGTTACATTTTACAAAATAAGTATAAATATATTAACAATAATTTGCATATTGTGCAATAATCGGACAAAATATGACAAAAAAACCGCCGCAAACCTGAGTCTGCGGCGGTGCAAGAAAATTTTATGCTTCTTTCTTTTTTTGTTTGGATGCAAATGCGAATTCTTCAAAATCAGTTATCGGCAAAGGTTTTGCGAAGTAATAGCCCTGGAAGAGCTTGCAGCCCATATCCGACAGATCCGAATACTGCTGACCGGTTTCAACGCCCTCTGTCAGCGATATAATATTCAGTTCCTCGGAAAGCCTTATGATATTACGGATGATCTTCTGCGCCTTTGAACCGCTGTCCGGAGAGGACAGGAACTTCATATCTATTTTCAGTACATCAACCGGCATATCCTTAAGCAGATTAAGTGAGGAATAACCGCTTCCGAAGTCGTCCATTTCAACGATAAATCCTTTTTTGCGAAGTTCCTCAAGCATTTTGAATTTATCATTTTCGTCAGTCATCATAACAGTTTCAGTGATCTCGACCCTGAGATTTTTTGGATCTATCTCATATTCATTGACAAGTCCGGTTATCTCAGATACGATATCAATATAGTAAAAATCCTTCGGCGATATATTTACAGAAATGAACAGGTCATCATGTTTACCCTTCCAATCTGCAAGTGTCTTACAGGCACAGCGCCATATATGTTTGTCAACCTCAACGATCATCCCGTTCTTTTCAAGCACCGGAATGAATACGGCAGGCGACATGAACCCGTTTTCCGGATGTATCCATCTTGCAAGAGCCTCTGCGCCAACAACCTTTCCGTTCCTGTCGGTTATTGGCTGGAGGTACGGTCTTATCTGCATGGTACTGATAGCACTTGAAAGACCTGCGGTTATTTTCTGGTTCCAGAGCATCTTCTCACGCAGATTCTTGTCATAAAATGCGATATGCTGCTTGTAGTTATTATTTAAAGTGGATATTGCAAGGTGCGCCCTGTCGAACATTACAGAAACATCAGTATTTCTGTCGTCTATCTCGTAAGCGCCTATATGTATCACAAGATTATGCTCAATGCTTCCGTCCGTTACTACAAAGTTCAGCAGCTCGCCTTCTACCTTTGCTTTGTTTTTTTCAAATTCTTCTCTCGTTATCAGAACTCCGAAGGTATCCCCGGCAAG
>CACZSM010000174.1 GCA_902783815.1 uncultured Ruminococcus sp. | reverse complement strand
ATCCTAACCAGGGCTACAACCCTAACGGCGGCTACGATCCTAACCAGGGCTACAACCCTAACGGCGGCTACGATCCTAACCAGGGCTACAATAACCCTAACAATAATAACTTCTGATTCTTTCAGGCAGTACCTTCCTCGGTACTGCCTGATTTATTTTTTTCTCTGAAATTGAAAAAACACTTGACAAATATATTTAGTTAGTATATAATTGATAATATCAAAAAGAAAATATCTACAGGAGGTATCTCTATGAAACAAACAATAGGCTTTGAAAAACTGAATGAGGATATGAAACTCATATATGACCGCTTTGCATCACTGGAAAGTCTGTCCGCAGGATCACTTGATGCTGCAAAAACTCTGCATATCGCTGTGGATATGGTAAACGGCTTTGTGAAATACGGCGCGCTTTCAAGCAAGGAGGTACTTTCGATCAATGATGCCGTTGCTGCATTTGCAGGTATATGTTGACCTCTCAAAAGCACTATGGGATAAAAAACAGGAGCTTCTGAACAAAGGCTCCGCAGAATAAAAGATCCAACGGCGTTCCCTGTCTTTAAAAATTCAGGGGACGCCTCTTATTTGCTCCCTACCCCCTTTCACTTTTCTCCTTTCAGTGCTATAATATCCTTATGGGTTCTCTGAAAAACTGAAAGCCGCAGTAATACTGTATGTATTGCAACGAAGCATACGGGAAAACTGACAGTAAACTGTTCGTGAAGGATGTTTTCAGAGGTTCCCTTTAAGGAGGCTGCTCTATGGAAAAATCAGATAAAAGAATTTTTACCCTCAGTTCTGAAAAACCTGCTACGGCTGTACTTAAAATGGGTGTCCCTCTTATTGCAGGTATGTTCATTATGGTACTTTATAATCTTGTCGATACCTATTTCATCGGTCTTATGAAGGATGACTACAGACTTGCAGCTGTAAATCTCGCCTACCCCGTTATGATGATAACTATTGCTGTCTCAAATATCATCGGTACCGGCGCTTCCTCCCTTATCGCAAGATCTCTCGGCGCTGGCGATATACATAGAGCTGAAAAAACTGTTGCCGCCGGATTCGGTCTGACAATTATTAACAGCTTTATTGTCTCTGCCGCCGGTCTTGCTTTCCTTCCTCAGATCATTTCAGGACTTGGCGCAAAGGAAAATACTTTCCAGTTTACTCAGGATTATGTGTGTATCCTTTTTATCGGAAGTATTTTTACTATGGGGAATTATACCTTCGGTCAGCTGCTTAGAAGCGAAGGCTCTGTAAAATATTCTATCGTCGGTATGATCGTCGGAACTATCGCTAATATCGCCCTTGACCCTCTTTTTATTTTTACATTCGGTCTTGGAATCCGCGGCGCGGCTATCGCTACTATTATCGGTAACGGCGCCGGAATGACGGTTTCTCTTATGTTCTATCTGCGCGGAAAAACATTGCTTAAACCATCGGTGAAATTCCTGATCCCATCCGCCGATATTACTAAGGAAATTTTCTGGGTCGGTATTCCCGCTTCTCTGGAAACTCTGCTGACCTCCGCCGCCTTTATCGTAAATAATAATCTCGCTGTATCTTACGGCGAAATTACTGTAGCTGCAATTGGTATCGCTCAAAAAATCCTGTCCCTCGGAAATTATATATATCAGGGTTTCGCTTCTGGTACTCAGCCTATTATGGGCTATAATTACGGCGCTAAAAACTTTAAACGAATGATGAGCGTCCTTCGCGCCGGTATAACCGTTGTCAGCATTACAGAACTTTGTGTGATGTGCCTTTACGGCGCCGCCGCGCCTTTGCTTATTGATATTTTTACCGACTCGGAACAGGTTATCTCTATCGGCGCAAGAGTCCTCAGAACTCTTATGCTTATCCTGCCTTTCGTCGGCGCTACCTCTATGAGCAGAATGTCTTTTCAGGCTATGGGCAAACCTCAGTTCGCTTTTGTGATAACTCTCATCAGACAACTCGTTCTGTATATACCTATGCTGCTGCTTCTGGATCATCTTTTCGGATTTGACGGCATGATACTTGCTCAGCCTGTTACTGAAATAATTATGATGGCTGTTTCTGTGAGCCTGCTATACACTACAATCAAAAAAGAAGAAACCTCAGAAAATTTATAGCTTGTCCTTTTCCGGCGAACACCAGTCAGGCACAAAACCTTTGTTTTTTTGTCAGCCTTTGCCGCGCTCACTACTTTATCAGTAAAGGGAACCTCTGAAATTAATCGTGAAATTAATTCTTCGCCGCGCACTCCGATAGTTGATAAAATGTATAAAATGTGTTATAATAGGTTGCTGAGATGTGTTTACTATGTTTTTTCAGAGGTAGAAATGTATGAAAATTCTTGGAATTGACCCCGGATATGCAATAGTCGGCTACGGCGTTATCGAATATAATGCCGGACGCTACTCGGCTGTCGATTTCGGCGCTGTTACTACTGATGCTGATGTACCGTTCCCAATAAGACTACAACAGATATATAATGGTATCGTGTCTGTTATCATACAAAATGATCCCGATGAAATGGCAATTGAAAAACTCTACTTTCAGAATAATCAGAAAACTGCCATACCTGTAGCGGAAGCAAGAGGCGTTATACTGCTCGCAGCCCAGATGAATAACCTTGCTGTAAGTGAATATACTCCTTTGCAGGTGAAACAGGCTGTTACTGGCTACGGTCAGGCTAAAAAAAATCAGGTTATGGAAATGATGAAAAGACTGCTGAAACTCGACAGCGTCCCTAAACCTGATGATACCGCCGACGCCCTTGCAATGGCGATCTGCCACGCTCAATGCGCCGGTACAAAATTGAGAAGTCTGCTCAATAGTAATAATTCAGTGAGAACCTTCGGCGGCAGCTTCAATAAAATATAAGGGGTACAATAAATGATATATAGTCTGAATGGAACCGTTATACATACTGAACAGAATTTTGCCGTTATTGAGTGCGGCGGAGTAGGCTATAAATGCCTGACTACCTTGAATACTCTCAGGAATTTGCCTAAAGTCGGCGAAAAAGCTATGCTATATACACATATGATCGTCCGTGAGGATGCTGTGGAGCTTTGTGGATTCGCTGAAAAAAGCGAGCTTAACTGCTTCCGTCTGCTTACCTCTATAAGCGGTGTCGGCGCAAAGGTCGCTGTTGCCATATTATCTGAGCTTTCTCCGGAAAAACTTGCTCTTGCTGTATCATCCGGCAATATTAAGGCTTTTACAAAGGCTAATGGAGTCGGAAATAAGATCGCTCAAAGAATAATTCTTGAACTTAAGGATAAGGTTAAAAATATTATCCCCTCCGGCAGTACGGCTATAAGTAATACCGACAGTCTGCCACCCGTTGACAGTGGAAATATCTCTAAGGCTATCGGCGCACTGGCGGTGCTTGGATACTCTCCGGATGAGGTCACTCCTTTTATGACGGGTATAGACCCACAGCTGCCAGTCGAAAAAATTATTGGAGAAACACTGAAAGCTATCGGCAAAAAGGGCTGATATTTTGATGAGGATAAAAAATGGAAGATTTTGATTTTGAAAACAGGATAGTTTCTCCCACAGAAATAATGGGTGAAAACGATAACGATAATCCCCTGCGCCCCAAAAAACTGGATGACTATATCGGACAGGATAAGGCAAAGGAAAATCTTGCAGTGTTTATTGAGGCTGCAAAACAAAGAAATGAAACTCTTGACCATGTTCTGCTGTACGGACCTCCGGGACTTGGCAAAACTACTCTGTCAGGTATAATTGCAAATGAACTCGGAGTAAATCTCAGGATAACCTCCGGTCCTGCAATAGAAAAACCAGGCGACCTCGCGGCTCTGCTTACAAATCTCAATGAGGGCGATGTGCTGTTTATTGATGAGATCCACAGGATATCCAGAGCTGTGGAGGAAATACTCTATCCGGCAATGGAGGATTTTGCAATAGATATAATCACTGGAAAAGGACAAATGGCTGTTTCCTATCATCTGCCCCTTCCGCATTTTACACTTGTGGGCGCTACTACAAGAGCAGGTCAGCTTACTGCACCTCTGCGCGACAGATTCGGCGTATCTCTGCGTCTGGAGCTTTATACTCCTGAGGAGCTTGCAAAAATAGTAAAAAGAAGCGCTGCAATACTCGGTATTCCAGTGGATGACGAGGGCGCACTCGAAATCGCTTCACGCTCACGAGGTACACCGAGAATTGCTAACCGTATGCTCAAAAGAGTACGGGATTTCGCACAGGTCATGTCTGATGGAGTTATTACACTGAAAACTGCTCAGATAGCTCTGGAGCGTCTTGAAATTGATGAGCTTGGTCTGGATTCAAATGACAGGCGTATGCTTAATGCTATCGTTAAATTCTACCGCGGAGGCCCTGTCGGACTTGAAACTCTTGCCGCTGCCATCGGAGAGGAAGCCGTTACTATCGAGGATGTTATTGAACCCTACCTTATGCAGATCGGCTTCTTGAACAGGACTCCGAGAGGAAGGTGTATTACCCGCGCCGGATGTCTGCATATTGGTCTTGAAATGCCGGATATGCAGGATCCTCAGATAAAATTTGAAGATCAAGGGTGATTTGTTTGGCTGTCCTGACAGTTTCACAACTTAACTTTTATATAAAATCTATGCTCGATGATGACCCGAAATTGAGAACGGTCTATCTTAAAGGCGAAATATCAAACTTTACCGACCACTACAGAACAGGTCATATGTATATGTCACTGAAGGATGAAAGATCCGCTGTAAAGGCTGTTATGTTCGCTGGCTATGCTTCAAGACTGAAATTCCGTCCGGAGGATGGAATGAAGGTACTTGTAAGAGGAAATGTATCTCTGTATTCTCCCACCGGTCAGTACCAGTTCTATATAGAGGATATGCAGCCGGATGGTCTGGGCGCTCTCAGCCTTGCTTTTGAACAGCTTAAAAAGAAATTGTCTGCTGAGGGTATTTTTTCTGACGAGCATAAAAAAACTCTGCCAGTCCTTCCGGAAAGGATCGGAGTTATAACTTCTCCTACCGGAGCTGCTGTACAGGATATTCTGCGTATCCTGAAAAGAAGATACCCTATCGGTGAAATAATAATGTGTCCTGTTCTTGTGCAGGGTGAAAACGCCGCTGCTCAGCTTACGGATGCCGTGAGAAAATTTGACCGCCTTAAAGCCGCCGATGTTATAATTATAGGCAGGGGCGGCGGTTCGGCTGAGGAGCTTTGGGCATTTAATGACGAAGGCCTCGCAAGAGCTATTTACGACTGCTCAATACCTGTTGTTTCAGGCGTTGGACATGAAACGGATTTTACTATCTGTGACCTTGCGGCTGATGTGAGAGCTTCAACTCCGTCTGCTGCTGCTGAGATCGTTTCCCCCGAAGAGGTAGAATTGTACGGATTATTACAGTCGTACTATGAAAGACTGCGTAAAGCAATGTCGTCAAGAATAATATACGAAAATAAACGACTTGACACTCTTTCAAAGACTAAAGTGCTGCGCTCTCCTATGGAACTTGTCAGACATAAACAAATGCAGCTCGATATGCTGAGCAGTACCCTTAACAGTCTTTATAAAAAAGAAATTGCAGAAAACAGGGCAAGACTTGAAAGAGCTGTATCAGGACTTGAAGCACTCAGTCCGCTTAAAGTGCTGTCAAGAGGTTATTCAATGACAATAAAGAACGGCAGAGTGATATCATCTGCATCACAGCTCTCTGCCGGAGATATTATAACTCTGAAATTTGCTGACGGCACTACAGAGGCTGCTATTACCGGAGGAAAGATAAATGAAAAAAATTAATTACGAAAAGTCAATGGAACGACTTGAGGAAATAGTGACAAAGCTGGAGGAGGGCAGCCTTCCTCTTGAAGAATCCATAAAGCTCTATGAGGAGGGTACAAAACTTACAGCAGGATGCTATGAAATACTGAAAAACGCCGAACAGAAAATTACGGATATAAATTCACTCAGCGAAAAGGAGGATGAATGATTATGTCATCATTTACGGATAAGGTGGAAAAGGCTTTGCTTGACTGTATGCCTGAAAGCGATAATGAGAGTATATCAAGACTTATCGAGGCTATGAAATACAGCCTTATGGCAGGAGGAAAAAGAGTTCGCCCTATGCTTGTAACGGAATTTGCAAAGCTGTGCGGCGGAAGTGAGGATGCTGCAATGCCCTTTGCCTGCGCTCTTGAAATGATACATACATACTCACTTATTCATGACGATCTGCCATGTATGGATAATGACGACCTCAGAAGAGGTAAGCCTACCAACCATAAGGTCTATGGAGAGGCAACTGCTCTGCTTGCAGGAAATGGCTTGCTTACACTGTCATTCAGAACCGCCGTTTCTGAAAAGGCTATGGAACTTAACGGAGCTGAAAAATGCGCGGCAGCTGTCAGAGTGCTTTCTGATTATGCAGGCGCTCTGGGTATGCTCGGAGGTCAGATGAT
>CACZSM010000173.1 GCA_902783815.1 uncultured Ruminococcus sp. | reverse complement strand
TTACAGTTCTGTCCGCTTTTATTTCCGAGTTTACACGGTTCTCAATCTCATTGAATCCGTCTATACCATTACTTTCAATTATCTCACTCAGCAGCTTACCCTCTGTTTCCTGAATCAGAAGGTCGCTGTCGAGGAATCTGTACCCCATAGTTTTTGCAAGCACTACGCCTACTGTGCTTTTGCCGCATCCGGGCATACCGATAAGTATTACATTTTTCATCAGTTTTTCCCTTCTGAGAGTTTACCTCTTAATATCCAGTTTCTTGCTTCTGTTATCTCAACATTCTGGAATGTTCCTATAAGCTCCGCAGGCTCCTTTATCTCAACCACTATATTATTCTGAGTACGGGCATTAAGTACTCCTTCTCTTGCCTGTTCCTCTACAAGAACCCTGTATGTCTTTCCGACCATCCCTGCGCAGCGCTTTGCAGCAATTGTCTCCTGAGTTTTCAGAAGCTCCGCCATTCTTGCTGCTTTTACCTCATGTGAATTCGGATCCTCCATTTTTGCGGCAGGAGTTCCCACTCTCGGAGAATATATAAATGTAAACAGTGATGTGAATTCCACTTCTCTGATAAGTGACAGGGTTTCCTGGAATTCCTCCTCTGTTTCCCCAGGGAATCCTACAATAACATCACTTGTAATTGAAAGATCAGGTATCTTCTTTTTTGCATATTCCGCTATTTCAAGATATTTTTCCCTCGTATAGCGGCGGTTCATTCTCTTTAGTATATTACTGCTGCCCGACTGGAACGGCAGATGCAGATGATTGCATATCTTCGGACTTTCCGCCATAAGGTCGATAAGCTCCCTGGAGCAGTCCTTCGGATGCGATGTCATAAACCTCAGCCAGAAATCGCCGTCAATTTCTGATACTCTCCTGAGAAGAGCTGCAAAGTTGGTTTCCTCATCAAGACCCTTTCCATATGAATTTACATTCTGTCCAAGCAGTGTGATATCCTTGAATCCTGCCTGAACCATTGATCCTGCTTCTTCAAGCACTGCCTCCGGACAGCGGCTCCTTTCCCTGCCCCTTACATATGGTACTATACAATATGTGCAGAAATTGTCGCATCCATACATTATCGGAAGCCAGCCCTTGAATGAACCGTCTCTGTGTATTGGTATTCCCTCATAAACGGCGCCGTCATCCGTACCACGCTCGATAAGCCTTTTCCCGGAGGTAACAGCATTATACACAAGCTCCGGGAAGCGGTGTATAGCGTGAGTACCGAATACCAGTCCGACATACGGAAAGCTGTTATAGATCCTGTCAGCAATATGCTTTTGCTCCATCATACATCCGCAAAGTCCTATCAGAAGGGACGGCTTCTTCTTTTTCAGCGCCTTAAGCGCTCCTACATTTCCGAATACCCTGTCCTCTGCGTGTTCACGGACGGCACAGGTATTGAATATTATAATATCCGCTTCCTCTGCATTTTCCGTAAGACTGCATCCCATCTTTTCAAGCATACCCTTTATTCTTTCGCTGTCAGCCACATTCTGCTGACATCCATAAGTGCGGACATATCCGACTGGCTGCTTATTGCCTGCCCTCATAAATAAAATGTCCCTGAGCATTTCAGAATACTCATCCTGCTGCTTTAATATCTTTTCATTCTCTGTCACAGATATGACCCTCCATTATTTTTTCAATCATCTTTCTGCGCTACGGCAAGCGGCGTACTGCCTATTATAACTGTTTCTCCTACAAGTACACTTGTTGATACTGTCTCGCTAAAGCTGTTCATTGGCATTATTACATTTATTTCAGCTGTTATCTCAACTGTCAGCTTATGCACTGTCTGGTTTATCCCGGCACTTTCAAATTCTCCGGAAAAATCACTGCTGACTGTTCCCGTCATCGACAGGAACACCGGAATTGATGGCCCCGTACCGTTCAGGATATCAAGCCTTGATATTGTTCCGATCGGAATATCCACTCTTCGGCTTTTTATCTCCGAAAGCGCCTTCTGACACCTCAGAGTTATCATATTTTTCAGTTTGTTTGTCAATACCGTATTAGTATTTATCGAATTCAGCCTTCCATCCTCGGTCACACTGACGCTTTCAAGATCGCTTCCGCTTATGTTCATTTCCTCAAGTATGCTGCATACTGCTCCATTCATTGTCTCCACAGCCATACTCCTTGCCTGTACCCTGCCTACCTGCGCTATTACAGGCTTCAGACGGAATTCAAGCAAAAAAAACACCGCCGCCGCCAGACACAACAGAACAAAGAATATAAAAAATCCTTTTCTTACTGTCATTCGCCGATCATGGATATTTTTCAAAAATAACACCCCCTGTATCATAATATACAAGGGGGTGCAGAATTGTTCAACTGTCAGAACCGGATCAGATCAGTCTTCCTCATCCATCTCCGGCTGATCCCAGTTATGATATACATTCTGAACATCATCATTATCTTCAAGAACATCCAGCAGCTTCTGCATTTTTGCAGCGGCATCCTCATCCTCGATCTTTGTATAGGTTGAAGGTATCATAGAAACATCCGCAGATACAAATTCATATCCCTTATCTGTCAATGCCTCCATTACAGCGCCAAACTCATCCGGCTCTGTATATATCTCATAAACATCATCACTGTCAGCATTGAAATCAGATGCGCCTGCTTCAAGAGCATCCTCCATTACCTTTTCCTCGTCATTATCCTCTTTCTCGATAACAAGCAGACCCTTCTGGCTGAACATGAATGAAACACAACCCTGTGTTCCGAGGTTTCCGCCGTACTTATCAAAGAAATGTCTTATATCGCCGGCTGTGCGGTTACGGTTATCCGTAAGTGTCTCCACTATCACAGCTATACCGCATGGACCATAACCCTCATAAACGATATTCTCATAATTATCTCCGTCTGTGCTGCCTGCTGCCTTTTTAATGATTCTTTCAATATTATCATTCGGCACATTATTTGCCTTTGCTTTCGCTATGCACTCACGCAGCTTTGAATTCGATGCCGGATCAGCACCGCCGCCTTCACGGACTGCAACTGCAAGTTCTCTGCCTATTTTTGTAAACACCTTTGCCCTTGCGCCGTCTGTTTTTTCCTTTTTTCTCTTTATCGTACTCCATTTTGAATGTCCTGACATACAAAAATGCCTCCTGTAATTAGTATCTTAACTATTCTATCATAAATCTCCTGTTTTGGCAAGAAAAAGACTGTAAAAATTAAAAAATTTGTGATATAATGTATCTCAGATGTTAATTTCTTTGATATCGGGGGTATGAATACAATGGAATACAATGCCTTTTCCGCCGGAATCGATCCGGGAGGACTGAGAAACACAAAAGAGATAGGCATACTTATCTGCTATATTCTCGAAAAAGCAGGAAAACCTGTATCTGAGCTTGACCTTATGGAGATAATACAGTCAAACGGTATGGCGAATTATTTTGAGGCTGCTTCTGCTATAACAGAACTTCTTTATAACGGTAATATAGTCTATGCTGACGAGGGTAAAAAGGAAATGACAGTCAGCAGCAACGGAAAAATGATCTCACGGCAGCTTCACGATGAGCTTCCTCTTACGATAAGACAAAAAGCTGTTGCCGCCACTGTCGGACTGCTTCAAAGACAAAAAACTGAACAGGAAAATCCTGTAACGATCACAAAGCTCGAAAGCGGAGGATATAATATCAATCTTAAGATCCAGGACGGAATAAGAGATCTTATGTCCCTTGATATTTTTGTACCTGACAGACGCGAGGCAGACAGGATCAGAAAAAATTTTCACCAGGCACCGGAAAAGCTGTATTCAGTTATACTTGCCTCTGCTTTGGGTGATAATGTCATGATACATAATGCTATGAAGGAGTACCTGGATGAAAGATAAATTATCAGTAATAAATTTTACAGAAGTCTCATTTTTTTATAAAAGTCCTGATTCACTTGTAGATTACAGCCGTATGCAGAGCTTCAGCCTGATAAAAAGCTGTATTGAAGTAATTGCCTACTATGGTATCAGGGATTTTACCGCCGACGATATCAAAGATTTCTTTGAGGAGCTTAAAATCGTACAGCAAAAGAACAACAAGGTATTCATACCATCACCAAAAAAGATCGCGGGGGTTCTGGAAAGCTGTATTCTTCCCTCGGGATGCTCTATGACCGAACAAAATGGTACATACCATATCGACAAATGGAACACTGACGGCTATCGCGCTGAGATCAGATACGCCTATGAAAGAAAACTGCTTTGATATCTGAAAATAATAATGCTGCTGTAGGGATATCCTGTTATCTCCACAGCAGCAGTTTTTATACCGCATTTACGATCTTTTTTGTATAGCTTACGCCATCGTACTTCTGCCTGAACAGTATCTTCGGACGAAAATCGTTTCCGCATCTGCTGCAGTGACAGACCGTCATAAGCTGTTTATTTTTTACTTCCCATTCGCCGACTATCTCGGCTCTTGCGCCACATACATTACAATTGAAAAACATAACGCTTTTATCTATGTATTTGCTGTCCGGGTCATATATGTTTACAGGATGGAATTCCAGTTTTTCATAGAAATCCGGAGCTGCCGCATTTTCAATATAAGTCTCAAAAATATTCCTGTGGTACAGCTTTCTGAAACACATTACTGATAATATACTGTCTCCGAGTGCCCTATGATGCTGTATCTCATCCGAATCTATGCCGAGTATTTCCGCTGCCGGCTGCAAACCAAGCGCATTACTGCTTGTAATACCGAGCATATCATGACAGTACATTTGCAGATCTGCGTATTTCGTCATAAATCCTATCCTTTTCTGACGAAGGTGATATTCAACATTCGATACAAGCGATACAATATCACTTGTACTCCATGTCATAAGAATACTGTTGCCACAGAACTTTTTGAACTTGTTATATACATAATTAAACGGCGCACCGTGTTCAAGCTGCTCTATCGAAAGCGATGTCAGCGATTTTACAGAACTGTTCAGGCGCTTTGATATCTCCGGACGAACAAGCATCTGATATTTGTCTATTATTTCAAGATCCTCATTCAGCTTGACTGCACCGAATTCAATTATCTCATTTATATTTGTCTTTGTACGGCAGCTGTAACAACCGTTCCATTCAAGATCAAAAATGACATAATTCATAATCAGCCGCCTTTACTCTGAGCCTTCATACGCTGCTCTTTATTAAGTATTACCTTACGCATACGAATAGATTTCGGCGTGACCTCCACAAGCTCATCATCAGCTATGAATTCAAGACACTGCTCAAGACTCAGTATAGTAGGCGGCGTCAGTTTAAGCGCTTCATCAGATCCTGCTGCGCGGGTATTTGTTATATGCTTCTTCTTGCATACATTGACCGTCATATCCTCATTCTTCGGATTTGATCCAACTATCATTCCCTCATATACTTCAAGTCCCGGTCCTATGAATAATCTTCCTCTTTCCTGTGCTGCAAAAAGTCCGTATCCTGTAGCGGTACCAGTTTCATGAGCAATTAGAGAGCCTTGTGTACGGGTCGCAATATCACCCTTATATGGCTCGTAGCCGTCAAATATATGGTTCATTATGCCGTTGCCGTTGGTATCCGTAAGGAATTCCGGACGGTACCCCATCAGACCTCTTGCAGGTAGGCGGAACTCTATCTGCGTTGTTCCGGATTCCTTCGTTGACATATTGATAAGCTCCGCTTTCCTTGAACCCAGCTTCTCCATGACAGCTCCAACATAGCTGTCCGGAACTTCAACTGCAAGAAGCTCCATAGGCTCCATCATTACACCGTCAATTTCCTTCATTATTACCTTTGGTCTTGATACCTGGAACTCAAAATTCTGACGGCGCATCGTTTCTATCAATATTGAAAGATGAAGCTCGCCTCTGCCGGAAACCTTGAATGTATCAGCGGAATCTGTTTCTTCAACACGCATCGCAACATTCGTTTCAACCTCTTTGAAAAGACGGTCACGGATATTTCTTGATGTAACATACTTTCCCTCTCTGCCTGCAAAGGGACTGTTATTTACAATAAACAGCATAGAAACTGTCGGTTCGTCTATTTTTACAAACGGCAGCGGCTCAGGATGCTCAACATCACAGGCTGTTTCACCTATGTTAAGATCTGTGATACCGGAAACTGCAACAATATCTCCGAGTCCTGCTGAAGCAGCCTCTACCCTTTTCAGACCCTCAAACTGATACAGCTTTGTTATCTTTGCATTTTTACAGGTACCGTCATTATGACAAAGCATTACATTCTGTCCGGTTTTGCAGCTTCCTCTTTCTACTCTGCCAATGCCTATCCTGCCTACATAATCATCATAGTCAACATTTGAGAACAACAGCTGCAAAGGTCCATCCGGATCACCCTCCGGTGCAGGGATCTCTTCAAGTATTTTTTCAAAAAGAGGCTTCATATCCTTTCCGGGACTATGCGGATCAAGTGTTGCATAGCCGTCCCTGCCAGAAGCATATACAACAGGAAATTCAAGCTGATCTTCATCCGCGCCAAGTTCAATGAAAAGATCAAGAACCTCATCAACTACCTCCTCCGGTCTTGCGCCGGGACGGTCTATCTTATTCACAACGACAAGCGGCTTCTTGCCAAGTCCGAGAGCCTTTTTCAGCACAAATCTTGTCTGCGGCATACAGCCCTCAAAAGCATCTACAAGCAGTAAAGCACCGTCTACCATTGTGAGTATACGTTCCACTTCTCCTCCGAAATCAGCGTGTCCCGGGGTATCTACAATGTTGATTTTGATACCGTTATACATCACTGCTGTATTTTTGGAAAGAATGGTAATTCCTCTTTCTCTTTCAAGGTCGTTTGAGTCCATTACTCTTTCGGCTACGGCTTCATTTTCTCTGAAAATACCACTTTGTCTTAACAACTGGTCAACCAGTGTTGTCTTGCCGTGGTCAACGTGTGCTATGATAGCGATATTTCTCAAATTTTCTCTCTGACCCATAAAAACTTCCCTCTATTTCTTGTAACATGAATTTTGAAATTTTTCAACATCTGATAATTATAGCATAAACTTGTTTATTAATCAAATCATTTTCAAAAAAATCTTACCGCACAAAGAATGAAAAATTTCCGATTTCTTTTGACTTGCAGGAAATCTTATGATATAATCGAACTGTCCGTAAAACGGAAATTTGATTTTGGAGGTCATCTGTATGAATGTATGGCACGAACTGAATCCCGAAAGAATTACGCCCAAAAGATTTGACGCTTATATTGAAATTCCAAGAGGAAGCAAAAGCAAATACGAACTCGATAAAGAAACAGGTC
>CACZSM010000172.1 GCA_902783815.1 uncultured Ruminococcus sp. | reverse complement strand
TCCGGATCAGCTTGAAAATGAGTTCAAGGGCTGTCTGGAGCTTGCAAAATACTTCCTTGATACAGTCGGACTCCTTGAAAACTGCACATTCCGTTTCTCACAGTGGGATCCGGCAAACCCTGACAATAAATATGAGGGTACGGCTGAACAGTGGAACCATGCCCAAAGCGCAATGCAGAGAATACTTGACAATATCGGTCTGAAATATGAGATAGGCATTGACGAGGCTGCTTTCTATGGTCCGAAGCTCGATATACAGTATAAAAATGTATTCGGCAAGGAAGATACTATCGTTACAATACAGATAGATATGCTGCTTGCAGAAAAATTCGGAATGTACTATGTAGATAAGGACGGTCAGAAGAAATTGCCGTATATCATTCACAGAACTTCTCTCGGCTGCTTTGAAAGAACTCTTGCATATATGCTTGAAAGATTCGCCGGAGCGCTGCCAATGTGGCTGATGCCGGAACAGGTCAGAGTTATGCCGATAAGCGAGAACCTTGCAGATCAGGCTAAGGAAATCGAAGCTAAACTCTATGCCGCCGGAATAAGAGTATCAACGGATGTCAGAAGCGAAAAGATCGGCTATAAGATCAGAGAAGCTCAGCTTGAAAAGATACCTTATATGCTCGTTATCGGTAATAAGGAGGTCGAGGAAGGTACTGTTTCCGTCCGTTCAAGAAAAAATGTAAACCTCGGCAGTATGACTGTTGAGGACTTCATAAAAATGGCAAAGGATGAGATCGACTCCAAAAAAAGAGACTGATCCTCTGTAATACAAACCAAAAAAGCCGATGCAGCTTGAATTGTCTGCATCGGCAAAAATATTGTACGAAAAAAGAAACCGCCCTTTACAGGAACTCAAGACCAAAGAAAACCTGTCAGGGCGATAACTTACCAAACTGCGTATTTTGCTGTGACGAATTAGTGCATTTATTCCATATTGTCAGAAGATATCGTCCGAAACAGGACATCTTAAACCCCCTGAGTCCTCTCAGACGATCTCGCGCATCCTCAGACAGCCTGTTCTGCCGTCTTGATAAATATTATACAATGTTTGATTCAACAAATTTCAACAAAATAAACATTATGGATTTTTCCATTATCAGAGTGTTGTAATTTCCTGTAAAAAATAGTATAGTATAATTGGAAACGATCGGCGGCACGGCGCCGTCAGGATGGTGATATAATTGACAAATGATTTTATTCATGGGGATAAATTCTCTTTTCTGACATTATGCTTTGAGATCTGGGGCTGTCTGTTCCTTGTAATTATTATTTCTGTCCTTCTGATGAGAAAAATAAAGTGGAAAAAAGATGAACCCCGGATACTTCCACTATATATTGAAATGTTTTTCTTTCTCATCAGCGATATTGTCCTTTTTCTTACATATGGTGACAAATCTGTTCTTTCCTACTATTTAGCGAGAATCAGCGTGTTTATTTATCTCTTTTGCGAACCGCTTATATTATTGACTATTCTTGCGCTGATAAAACATAATATCGGTAAAAAAATATCAGGCAGTATTTCTGAATTCCTTATGAGTCTGTGTTTTTCGATGGCTTTTGCAGTTATTATACTGATCATTATTGCTCCATTTGCAAAAATGTTCTACTACATCTCCGGTAAAAACAATTATCATACCAAACCAAATATTGCTATTCTCTACATTTTGTATATAGTCATCATGGTATTAACTATTGTTATTATTATAATCAACAGGAAAATCATTGAAAATCATCTGATGTGCTCACTTATCGTATATTTAGCTTTTTGTTTGCCTGCGGCAATAATTGAAAACCTGATTAATGTGAATATTGGAAATCTTGCTCTTACTTTATCCTGTATCATCACTTTTATACTGTATGAACTCCATGAAACACAATCTCAGATACTTTATAAGTCAAAAATCGAAAGTATGCAGATGAACCTTAAAATTTCTCAGATAAGACCCCATTTTATTCATAATAGTCTTACTTCTATAATATATCTCGTTGACAAAGACCCCCCTGAAGCTAAAAAGGCTCTTATGAATTTTTCTGACTATCTCCGCACTAACCTTGACTTCACTAATAAACAGGAAGTAATTACATTTGAAAGTGAATTTAATCATGTCAAGGTATATCTCTCACTGGAAAAGCTGCGCTTTGAAGATGATCTTAATATCGTTTATGATATCAATGACACAAACTTCAAAATACCAATACTGACTGTTCAGCCACTCGTAGAAAATGCCGTAAAGCATGGAATACATAAATCCGAAAACGGCTGCGGTACCGTCACAATAAGCACCCATGCAGACCAGAATAATCATGTCATAACAATATCAGATGACGGCGCCGGCTTCAATACGGCTATTCTGGAAGATCTCGACGAATCCCATATCGGCATTGCTAATGTCCGCTACAGGCTTAAAGAAAAAGTGAACGGAACCCTGTCTATAAAAAGTACCATAGACAGCGGAACCGTCTGTACAATTACCATCCCAAGAGGTGAAAGCATTGAAAATACTCGCAATAGATGATGAAATAAATGCTCTTAACAGCCTCCGGGATACTCTGATAAAAATTGATCCCGATGCTGAAGTTGTATGCTTCCGCAGGGCAAAGGAGTTCATTGAATATCCGGAAAAGGATTCATTCGATGTCGCATTTCTTGATATAGATCTTGGGAAAGTGTCCGGGATAGAGGTTGCTCTGAGCCTTAAACAACACGCTCCGAAATGTAATATCGTATTCGTTACAAGTCACAAGGAATTTGCCTTTGACGCTCTGTCTGTAAGACCAAGCGGTTATGTGCTTAAACCGTATGCAGAGGAACAAATTAAAAATGAACTGTGTGATCTGCGTTACCCTACTCAGGAAAAAAATACTAACAACCGTCTGAATATCAAAACCTTCGGCAATTTTACCGTTACCGATAATAACGGCTCTCATCTGCACTTTTCAAGGACTATTTCTAAGGAAATCCTCGCTTACCTTATCGACCAGGGCGGTTTCCCCGTTACAAGCAGAGATATCGCCTCTGATGTTCTGGAAATAAATGATTTCGACAGCTCGGCTTCTAAAAAAATATCTCAGTATATTAACGACCTTATCAAGGATCTTAAAAACGCCGGCTATTCTAATATTATCATTAAACAAAACAGACAACTCTATATCAACCGTGATGCCGTCTGCTGCGATCTCTATAATCTGCTTAACGGCGATGTCTCTGCGCTTAATTCCTATAACGGAGAATATATGATTGAATACTCCTGGGCGGAATTCAGCTGCTCCAATGACTCCCTGATGCAGCATATCAAAGATCTCAGGAATAATTGACTATTTTACTTACTATTTTCAATGGGCAAAATAACCATTTATCAGGTTTAAATGTTGTGCAAAGCGACTAAAATAAAATAATTTAAATATTTTTCTTTTATTCAATTCTGCTATATGTTATAATAAGATAACGAAAATTTTTGTATTGGAGGATATACCTTATGTACTATTTAGGAATTGATCTCGGCGGTACAAATATTGTTGCCGGCGTTGTTGATGAGGACGGTAAGATCATCGAAAAGGCTCAGTGCAAAACAAGTGTTCCCCGTACTCAGGAGGCTATCTGTGATGATATGGCAAGCGTTGCAAGGGAGGCTCTCGCTAAAGTAAACCTTACTACAGCTGATGTCAAATATATCGGTATAGGCGCTCCCGGCGCTGTAAACAGCGATACCGGCGTTATTGAGTTCGCTAATAACTTCGGATTCCACAACTGGGAAATCGTAAATATGATGCAGGAGCGTCTCGGCACTAAGATCTATGTTGAGAATGACGCTAACGCCGCTGCTTACGGTGAATACTGCGTTGGCGCTGCAAAAGATGCTAATGATGCCGTTATGATTACTCTCGGCACAGGTGTCGGCGGCGGTATCATCATCGACGGCATGATCTACAGCGGCTCTAACTATGCCGGCGCAGAAGTTGGTCATACCGTTATCCAGCATAACGGCCGTCTCTGTACCTGCGGCAGAAGAGGCTGCTGGGAGGCTTACTCATCAGCTACCGGTCTTATCAATATGACTAAGGAGGCTTGCTCCATTCAGCAGGCTCCGAACTATCTGCTCTGGAAATCAATTAACGGCGATCTCAGCAAGATCGACGGTAAAACCGCTTTTGATGCTGCTAAGCAGGGCTGTCCTCTTGCAAAATCTGTAATTGATATGTATCTTGACTACCTCGCTTGCGGCCTTACAAATATTGTTAATGTATTCCAGCCTGAGATCCTCTGCATCGGCGGCGGCATCAGCAGACAGGGCGATTACATACTTGAACCTGTTATCAAGAAGATCGAGCATGACAGGTACACTAAGCACAATGACAACCAGACTAAGATCTGTATTGCAGAGCTTGGTAATGATGCTGGTATCATAGGTGCTGCATTCCTCGGCAAATAAGCTTCCTTTCATACCTTCCTTTTTTATTCTCCCCTCCGGATCTCTGATGAAATCCGGAGGGGAGTTTTTTTACCCTGCTGCATTAATAATGGGGACACTGCTCAGTGTCCCCATCTTTCATGCTGTTTTCACTTTTAATCTGACCCTTCAAGCGAGCATCCGGACTCCATATCATCTGTCCATACGCAGTAGTCAGACTTACCATTCTTCTTTATTGTATAAAGCATAGTATCAGCGTGCTTCAAAGCAATATTCATATTACAGCTGTCGTACTTTTCCATACCGGCTATGCCTATTGATACCGATACCCTGTGACTTTCCGGCACATCCAGAGTTTCCTTTATCGTTGCAGCTATTTCCGGAATAAAGTAATTGCTGTCCTCTATTCCCTTATATACAGCCTTTGCAATTTCTTCACCCTCGTCAACATCAAGTCCCGGAAGAACTATAAGGAACTCGTCACCGCCGTAGCGGACAATATATCCCTTTGTTCCCACAACCTTCTCAAACAATCTCGAAAATGCTTTCAGTATTACATCTCCGACATCATGTCCGAAGGTATCATTGCAGAATTTGAAGTTATCAAGGTCAAGATACAGAACAGTCGCAATGACATCCTCCCGCTTTCCGCTGTTTACAAGTTCCGTATAATCCTCCAGTCTCTTTGAGAAGCCCTGTCTGTTATACAGTCCTGTAAGCAGATCAGTAATAGCGCTCTGCTGCAGTTTAAGGTTCATCTTATTGATCTCATCTCTTGCCTTCAGTCTGTATATTGTATCATTCATCTGACGAAGGGCAAATTTAAAGATCGTAAGATCATTTCTGTCGAGGAACAATATTGAACCTGTCATATTTTCGTGCATCTCTATGCAGGCAAGCATATATCCTGTAAGCTCATTACCCGTTGTAACAGGAACACAAGCAAATGAAACTATATTATTTATACCAAAGAGTTGAAGTATTGGCGTATATTCGTAGAATTCTCTTTCAAATCTTGATGCAACAAATTCCTTCTTATGCTTTGAAAGGTACTGCGTTACGCTTTCAAGATTTGCCTGATTGAATTCAAATTCACCACCGTTATATCTTACAACGGACTTGCCATCTACAACATCAACATAGATTATATAGTCAACATTATAGTTATTCTGCATAGTTATCATTGAATCCTCAATGATAGAATCCGTTGTAGAATTAGACTTATTAAGAAGCTCCTGCCATGAAAGAAGGAAGTTGATACCCTTTGTCTTATCGGCAAGCATCATTTCCATTTCAGCAAGCTGTGCAAGTTCTTCTATCTGGTACTTTGTAACGCTTGTAAGCGGAAGCGGAACATGCTTTTCGATCAGTGACTGCTTATGCAGCTTTGCAAACAGCACTTCCTCCTTATGCTTATATCCGCGCTTATTGCAGAACTCAATACAGGTTTCAAGTACCTCTTCAGCCTCTTCCGTCCTGCCCTGAGACATATACAGCTCATACTGTTCATCTGCAAACATTGCATAGGCAAAGAACAAAAGACCCTCGGAACGGAACATATGATATTTTGCTTTATCCATATATTGCTGAGCAAGCTCCATATTATCAGCTTTTTCAAGCAGTGCACTGACGAAGTAGTAGAAGAACATATCGTCATCCCACAGGAAGTAGCTTGGCTCGCCCTCGCAGTGCAGCAGGTGATACAGCACTCTTTCCATCTTATTAAGATAGAAGTGAGCATTATATTCTATTCCCATCTTATAGCTGCAATATACGATCATTCCATAGAGCTTTGACATATTGCATATTCTCATGCTGTGCATCTTTTTAGCATCAAGCAGTTTAAGAACATGGAGAAGATACGAATACGCAATATCATAATTTGAGGAAAGTATAGCATTTGTTGCCATATTATACAATGTCTCCGCAACATTATATGTATCCTTAAGTTTATAGAAAAGATAAAGCGCACGATTGAAGTAGTCATTAGCCAGCGTAAACTGCTCGCTTACTATTCTGTTAAAGCCAAGACCATTATAGATAGACGCTTCCTCATCTTTATCATTTTGTCCCTCGATGATCTCAAGACATTTCTTGTAGTAGTAGTCAACGAAAGAAAAGTAGCCGTAGCCCTGAGCCAGAAAGACATTCTTTTTCCACGCCGTTATGATAAGCCTTTCATTTTTCATCATACGGGCAATAGTCATAGCTTCGGCAAAGCTTTCCTTTTTCTCGCACTTGTCGGCATCGCCGGAATAGCTATCCCTATCATTGCCGCAGCCGAAGAACATAATATGAGCCATATGGTTATACAGCCTGTATTTCACAGCAAGGTCACGGAATTCCATGATTTGCTTGCTTTCATCTACTCTTGGCCACAGATAGGTCATAAAACCGTTAAGACTGCACATATAGTACAGCATCTTCGCATAAACAAAATACTTTTCAGATCCGCTCTTTTTTGCTATCTTCATGCACTTATCGGCATTTTTCTTTGCAAGACTTGGCTGACCGCCATATATCTCACAAAGAGTAAGGAGATAGTGATAATAGAAGGTCTGTCTGATATTCGGGTGCTTATTATTGACATTTTTAAGTCTGTCACACATAATAAGAGCCGTAGTATAATTCTTATTATACAGAGCCGCCTGCGCATATATCATATAAAACCGGGCAAGCATCTTTGTATTTATCATAACCTTTTCCGTAACAAGACGGACACTGATAATATCAAGGTAATACAATGCCTGTTTAGTAGCGAGAGTCAGCACCATATTATTTATCTTAATAAGATAATCCTTAAAATCATTCAGATTAGGTTCAAAGCTCTCAATAATATTTATATCAGCCTGTGGATCCTGAATATTCCAATCGAGCATATAGTTAAGATCCTCTATCTGGTGTACCAGTTCCGACCACAATTCAAGTGTATATGAAGGGGTAACATATGCCTCATTATAATTTGCAAGCAATGATATATTATCAAATGTTTTGGAAGTAAACTGCAAAAGGAAATTAAGCGTACTATTCTCTGCAAGGTGCAGTCTGTTCAGGACAAGCAGGAGCGTATGCTTTTCAGAGATAAACGAAAACAGGCTGACAAGAGATCTTGCAAACTGTTTTTTCTCATAATCGACCTCGCTGATAATAATATCCTCAGTTCTTTCACATTCTCCAGTCAATATATATGATTTCAGAGTTGAACGGCTGAGGTAATATACATCTGCTTTTTCAAGAAAATCATCTATCGGCATATCGTAGTAGAATTTCAGGTACAATTGCTTGACCCAGCCGAGGAAAGGTTCATAAGCCTCCTGAATTCTGCTTGCTGAGAATTCGTGATACAGAAGTTCGATATCCCCGTCAGATTTCTGAACAGCCTCCTGTATTGCATCAACAGGAACGCTGAGAGTATTATAATGCTTTACGAACAGGATACTGCTGTGGTGCTGTTCCAGTCCATGTATTATTGAGTCAACTATTTTTCTTGTATAAAGTTGTGAACAGGATTCCATGAGTGTCCCCCCTATAAAGTACATTATACCAAATCATTCAATAATTTTCAATAGAAAAGCGGAACTTAAATTAACAATTTTTATACATTCCGCAGAAGCCGATCATCCTTTTTAACGGCACTACTATATATATATTATACACAATAATATACAAAAAAGCAAGCGCTTTTTAGTACCCTTTTATTAATTCATACATAGGCAAATGTAAATTATTTAAATCCAGTTTGTTAACTTTTTGTTAATTCAATCATTTCAGCCGATTATTGCTGCAAAAAGGGCGGCGCTATGCGCCGCCCTATGAATTACAGAAGTCCTGCTTCTTCCTGATTCAGTAAGTGCTGATAGTTTGTTTCTGCGTAATACGGAACAGCCGGTTCATTGTCCGTTGCTGCCTTATGACAGAAGTAATAATAGCTTGTATCCTCCGGATTGAGAGCCGCTTTTATTGCTTCAAGTCCTGGGTTGCATATTGAGCCCTCCGGCAGACCCTGATATTTATATGTGCTGTATTTGCTCACATAGTTCTTCCTTATGGATGCCGGAACATTCTCCTCTGTATGATACGGATAGAATACCGTTGAGTCAAGCTGCAGATAACCGAGTCCTCCCTCGCCGTTCTCATTCTCTCCGCCGTTTTCTATTGTTGCAAGACGGTTGTGCAGTACCGAGGATATAATATACATATCGTCCTTATTTGCTGCCTCTGCCTGTATCAGGGATGCCATTTTGATGACTTCCTCCATTGTCATGCCGACAGTTTCTGCTCTTTCAGCATATGTCTGCTTCTTTTCATGCTTGACAAAGCGTTCTTTTGTCCTGTACAGTCTGTATCTGTAGTTTGAAAGGAACTTCCTCACAACTGATGATACATCCTCGCCTACATAGAAATCATATGTATCAGGGAAAAGATATCCTTCGAGCTTGTAATACCTCTTTGACTTATTCTTGATATCCTTAAGGAATTCATAGTCCTCATCGAACTCATCGCTGTTGCAGGCTTTAAGGAACTCTTCAGCTGTGCATACATTCTTCCTTTCGAGGTTATCGGCATATTCAAGTACCGTAAGACCCTCACTGAACATGATACGGACAACATCAGTTCTGTTCTGATCCGACTGGAGATAGTTTATAAGAGCAAGATAGTCCTTATTTGTCGGCACCTCAAATGTACCCTGAGTAAAGCCGCTTGTTGCCTTAGTAAGCGTTGCGACGAGCTTAAAGAAGTTCTCATTTTTTATTATACCGTTTTCAAGCAGTATATCAGTCATCTGTTCAAGCGTTACATCCTTTGGTATCGTAACGGTAACACTCTTTTCAGTTTCTCTTCCGATCGCAAATACATCATTTACGCCCACCAAAAGGTATTCGCCTATCATTATGGAAACGAATACTATCATAGCAAACCATACTGTACGGAAAATGACTCTGTTTTTTTGCGCCTTATATTTTCTTCTTTTCTTATCCTTCTTTTTTGCAGCCCTCAGTTCCTTTTTATTCAGGACAACATCCTCATTTTCAGCCGGCTCCTGACTATAGCTTAAAAGCTCCTCACTTTCATCTCCGGAGGACAGTTCCTCAGAATCACCGTCAATTCTTCCGCTTTCAAGGTCTATACCGGAATCCTCTGCTTCAGGCTGAGTTTTCACCTCAGTTGTACTGCTGACCTCATAATCTCCGAATTCATTGTCAGCATCAAAATCAAGATGAAAGCCCTCGATTTTTTTCTTTCTCAACTCTTCAAGCTCATCGCTCATCAGATCAGACACCCCTTTACATTTTCCTGATCATTTTCTCAGAAATCACTATATCCATTTTTGCATCATATTCATCATGCGGCAGACTGCCGCTGAACAAACAACATTCATAGCAAAGACCGATCTTAAGCCCCTCAAACGATTCAAGGAATCTGTCGTAGAAGCCCATACCCCAGCCCATTCTTATTCCATACTCATCAAATGCAAGTCCCGGCACAATACAGATACCTTTATGCGGCGCATTGACTCTCCTGCATTTTTCAGGTACAGGCTCCTCAATACCGTAATACCCCTTTGCAAGACAGCTTCGGGAGCTTATCGCATAATGCTCCAGCCGTACATTTTCCCGCACGCATTTCGGCACTATTACCGTCATGCCTCTTTCGATCGCAAAACGGATTATACCATCCGTAGCGACCTCCATTTCCGGCATTGATACATAGCAATACACCGGAATTTCACGGTCAAATTTCTTTATCAAATCCACTGCCGCATCAGTAATAAGTTTATCAGCAGCGCTGCGCTGCGAAGCGGACATAGACTTCCTGTTTTTTTTGCTCAGACCGCGCACAGTGTTTTTCAATTCATTCAGTTTGCACATTGAATAGTAGCCTTTACCTTTTCAGCCATATCCTTACCCTTAATATACGCAAGCAGAGCAAGACCGAATTCCACAGCAACACCCATACCCTTTGCAGTAATGATATTGCCGTCTGTTTCAACGAAGCCGCCCTCGCAGACTGCGCCCTTAAGTTCAGTTTCAAATCCAGGGAAAGCAGTAGCCTTTTTACCCTCAAGCAATCCAAGGTGTCCGAGAATAGACGGAGCCGCGCATATAGCGCCCACAAGCAAACCATTGTTATTGCAGAATTTTACTGCATCGATCACCTTTCTGTTAGCTTCAAGGTTAATAGTACCGGGCATACCTCCCGGGAGAACTACGCCCTGGATATCGTCACCGGTAAAGAATTCCTTATCCTCCATATCAGCTGCCACAGTGATACCATGCGAACCCTTTATATATTTATTGCCGACACCGACAGTAACGACTTCAACTCCGCCTCTTTTAAGTATATCCACAGGCGCAAGAGCCTCTACCTCTTCAAAACCCTGAGCGAGAAAAACATATATCATAAATTAAACCTCCATCATTCAAAAAATTAGATTCAAACCAACTAAATAACATTATACATCAATTCCCGGAAAATATCAACAGCCAATAATTCATTTACATGAAATTTAACTTTCTTTAAAAGAAAAATATCCAACAAAAAGGCAAAAGTTTCGGTCAAGCCTTTTCAAAGGCTTGTGGGGGTCCAGTGGGGCAAAGCCCCCTGGTCGCACTCCGCAG
>CACZSM010000171.1 GCA_902783815.1 uncultured Ruminococcus sp. | reverse complement strand
CACTCGCCTGCGGCGAGCGGTCCCCCTGTCTCGCCTGCCTGCTCGGTCGGCGCTGCTGCTTCGCAGCGGTGTCCACCGGACACCCGCGCCCTTTCAGGAGAGGCTTATATATTCCGCAGGATATTCGTTGTACAAAAGCCTCCCCTGAAAGGCGAGGTGGCAGAGAATCACATAGTGATTCTCTGCCGGAGGGGTTAAAAACCACCCCACCAAGCCGGAGCCTGGAGGGGTGGGGGTGTAGTTAATCGGATATTTGTCAATTCCACAACAATTCCGGATGGATATTTCTTTTTTTACAGTCGGCAAAATAGAAATTGATCAATTTTTGTAACGGTATTCCGATACTATCAGACAATTCACGGAAATAATCATAATTATCTTCCTCAATAAGAATCATCATTGATTCATTAAGATCCTCTGCATAAGGATTCTTACGGGGATTAAGTTTTTCAATATCATATTCATCTCTCATAGTATTCACCAACCTTCCAAATAGGCGGTTTCAAAAGATAAGCAAGGCACTGCACTTAATCCACTCAAGCCATATACCGAACGGTACGCACGGTTATATGAGATGTCGGCTGCTCAATTGAAGGGTAGCCTACTACTTGATCATATATTATTGAACTCTTCCAGGATTTCATCATAGTATTTGTCAAATGACTGGAATTCCTCCTGGTACTGGTTGAATTCTGCGGAAATACGGCTGAAAATTTCCTTTGTACCCTGAGCTTCTCTCTCACAATCTATCGCAATATTTTTTTTGCGCTTATTGGTCATAAGAATATGACCAACACCGCCAATAATACCGCCGGCTGTAACGACCAGTAATGACAATGAAAGCATTATCGCACCAACAACACCAAGAGCAGCTGCACCAAACCAAACAAAGCTTGGCCAGATCTTCTGCTGAGCTATCAGATCAGCTGCTTTCTGTGCAAAGTAGCCATCTATCTTCTGATGCTCCTGAGCTTCATTCGTCAGATCAGCAGATGTTTCATATTCACCAATAGCAATAGACGCTTGTTTCGTCATTCTGTTCCTGTATTCGTTGACATTTCTGGCTATTGACTTTATGCTGATTTCATTAGTAAGTATGAACAGCCTTTCCTTTTCAGCTGCATTAATATCAGTATCTCCAGGATTATATACCCATTCGACCATTTCACGGATAATATCAAGCTGTGAAATATTGTTTGTTAGCCATTCGTCATATTCTTCATCGGCTTTTTCTTTTTCACCATTGTATTTGATTATCAGCTTGTTGTGATATATCTCATTCCTGACATCCACTTCACTTGAATTTGATCTTCTGATAATATCATCTATGAATTTAGCAAGACGATTCTTTTTCCCAGACCCAGAGAAATGTAGAGTCTTTCTAATAAATTCCAGAATATTCACATTATTCTTGGCACTTGACAGAATATCCGCATAATTGTTGCTGTCCTTGCAGTATTTGTTCAGAACAGGGTATTTCAGAGATTCGTGTACAGTCATTGCTTTGAGATATACTCTTATCCTTTCGACCATATCCTCCTCGCTATAACTATCAGAGCCAAGCCTTTCCTGTATCAAATTGTTCACAAAGCTATTGATATCACTGTAAAGCTTGTCATCACATTCCTTTTCTGCGCTTTTACTAAGAAGTGAAAACATAAACAGGATATTTGCATTATCCTTGCCCGTAAGCTCGCACTGAATGAAACAATGAAACCATTTCAGCGCAACATCGTCCTTATCCATTCTGAGATAAAAAGCAAAGAAAAATATGCTTGTATTTTTCATATCCAGCCGACATGCTCTTTCCAGTGCCTTTTCAGCCATTGTCCTGTCGTCATTTCTCCATGCCATTATACTGAGCAATGCACAGGTGAGCCAGTAATCAGGCAGCTGTAAATGCTTTACTTCGATCGCCTTAGTCAGAATACTATCCTTTACAAACGAAACTTCAATGTTGTTAAGCATAGACTCAACGATTTTTCTGACAGCATTATAATTTGCAAAATCGTAGTAGATCTTATTCTGAAGTTCTCTTATCTTCTTATTTGCTGCTTCAACATGCTTATAAAGCTTGTATATCCTCTCAATATCACACTGAAGCTCATATGCCTTTACAGTAAGATCATGCGAGCTATTGACCCTGTTATGACCGGTTATAAGCGTACTGTTGATATGATTTGTGATCTCGTTCCATTTTCTTTCCGCATTGGCAACGCCATTTTCAAGCTCATACAATTCAGATTGCAGTCTGCTGCGTATTGCTCTTTGTTCATTTACCAATGCCTGCATTTCAGCAACACTTGACAATTTTTATCACTCCTCATCTTTATGTGCAGGCACTGCATGCTCTCTGCCCCATTCTCTTATTCTGCTTACAGCCTCTGCATTTCTTTTTAATATCGGGACAACCTTCAAAAAGTTTCTTCTAATTATCTGCATATTTATGCTTTGAGCTCCGTATATCAGCATTTGCTGAGCCGTATCCTTTATTGCATATTCTATCTCAGCAAACGAAAAGCCATCAGAAAGTGCCACAAGCTCTGCAAGCTGTTCCTCACGAAGTGTGATATGCAGACATCTTTTTACATACAATTCAATAGAAAGACCTCTTTCCGCAGCTGTAGGGAGATCAATAAAGAATATCTCCGAAAACCTGCCCTTGCGGAACAGCTCAGAAGGCAGTCTGGTAATATCATTAGCAGTTGCCGTCATAAACACACGGCTTTTTGACTCCTGAAGCCAGAACAGAAACTGTCCGAGTATTCTCTTGCTTGTATCATTTCCGCCGTCAGACACAGCAAGTGCCTTCTCGATCTCATCAATCCACAAAACGCAGGGAGAAACATTGTCGATAAAATCCAATGCTTCCTTCATTTTTCTTTCGCTTTCTCCCATCCACTTATCATAAACGGATCCGATATCAAACCGGAACAAAGGAAGCTCCCAAAGCAGTGCTACCATCTTTGCAGAATATGATTTTCCACATCCCGGAACACCGGCAAGGAGAATACCCTTCGGGACATCAAGTCCGTATTTTTTAAGCTCGGAATCGGAAGCAAAGAATACCTTTCTCTTTTCCTCCAGCCAATCCTTAAGGTTTTCAAGTCCGGCAACCGTCAGACCCATATCAACCTCCACCTGCTGTATTGAGGATACAGAAGAGTACAACCTGCTTTTTTGTCCGGCAAGTGTGTAAATATTCTTTTTATAAAGACCACCGGCGGAAATTATTTCATTTGAGAGTATATTTTCGATCTGAATCTCTGTAAATCCTCTCAAAAGTGTCGATGCCCTGAAAACATCATCCTCATCCCATTCAACATTAAACCTGCCGCTGTATGTATCCATAAATTTTCGTATCTGCCTGCATCGTTCGCTGCCATCAGGATAATCCAGTTTTGAAATCATTCCGAACTGAGTTATCCTCTGAATAACCTTATCATTGGTTATAAGGATCAGAGTTGATCCGGACTCTTTTGCAAGATAAAGTACATTTATAAGATCTCTTGTATATAATGTATCCTCACCAATTTTTTTTACATCGCCATACGCAAATATCGATCCTCTTTTTCTTCTGAAAAGACTGGTTATATATCCCAGTGGATCAGAATCCGTATCAACCGGAACTGCATCCGAATTCAGCTTTACCACCTGTTTGGAGTCAGTATAATAATACATATCAGCCATGATTTCCTTGCAT
>CACZSM010000170.1 GCA_902783815.1 uncultured Ruminococcus sp. | reverse complement strand
TACGATATTTTCAATCATATCTGCGAGCAGTATTTCTCAGGCGAGGACGATAACACCTCCGACTACATCAGCGAGGGACTTATGCGAGGTCTTATCCATGCAAGCCGTATTGCTGTTGAGGATCCACAGAATTACGAAGCGCGCTCCAATATAATGTGGACTGCAACATGGGCACTGAATACGCTTATAGGCAAGGGCAAGACCGAGGATTGGATGGTACATATGCTCGGTCAGGCTGTCGGTGCTTATACGGACGCAACTCACGGAATGACTCTGGCGGCTGTATCCTTGCCGTATTACAGGTATATCATGCCTTACGGTATCAAGAAGTTCGCTCGTTTTGCGGCGGAGGTATGGGGTATTTCCCGTGACAGTAAGACCGATGAGCAGCTTGCGGATGAGGGACTTTCCGCTATGGAAAGCTGGATGAAGGATATCGGTCTTGTGATGAACCTGAAAGACCTCGGAGCAACTGAGGATATGATAGAGGGTATTGCAGATGCAACTTTTATTCTTGATGGCGGCTATAAGGTGCTTGACCGTAATGCAGTAGTTCAGGTACTGAAAGAAAGTATGGGCTGAAAATCTGTATGTTTATTACAGCGAATAACAGGGGTATGATAGCAATATGAACTCAAATATTAACGGCTATATAGACTACAGATTTAAAATATTGTATGCGGTTGGAATGATATTCATAGTAAGCGGTCACTGCCATAACGGAGGTATTTCTCTTTTTTATGATTGGTTTCCTCCTTATACCTTTCATTTAGCACTGTTCACTTTTTGTTCCGGATATCTCTATAAAAGCGATGATAAAAAAATAAAAGATTATATATTCGGAAAAGTGAAAAGGCTGCTTATACCATATTACTTATGGAACTTGTTTTATGCAGCTGTAGTTCTGGTTTTATCCTTTGCCGGATTCACAATAGGAAATAAACCGGATCTGTATAATTTCTTTATTGAGCCTTTTATTTCGGGTCATCAATATGGTTATAATCTTGGTGGCTGGTATGCTCTTTCACTTTTCATTATTCTTTGTGTGAATATATGTCTGAGGAAGCTGTTCAAGCGAATAAACAGTGAAATAAATGAATCAGTATATTTTTTATTTTGTCTGAGTATCGGCATAGTAGGTACATACTTTGCATCTGAGGGTTACAATACCGGAGTCTTTCTTATCACAGCGAAATTTTCATATCTGTTCCCATTTTTTGCTTTAGGGATATTTTACCGCAAAGTTCTTGAAAAGCATGATAAATTATCAAATTGGTTATACTACACTTTGATTTTCAGTTTTGTACTGTTTATTATACTGGTATTCAAAAGGATACCATCTTATACTCCTTCATTTTGCAATGATTTTAACGATGGACCTTTCATGCCGTTTATAATTGCACTTCCAGGTATATTTTTCTGGCTGAGAACCGCTAAGATAGTTGAGCCTCTTATCGGCAGAAATAAAATAGTAAATCTTATTGCAGACAACTCATTCTGTATTATGATAAATCATTTTGCAGGATTTATGCTGGTAAAAGCATTAATGCTTGGAATAAGGGCTTTATCCGGTATGACAAAACAATTTGAGATAGCATTTTTTAAATCAGATATATATTATTTCTTTACTTTTGAATATGGGAATAATTTTCTGTTGGTCTATCTTGTAGCTGGTATTTTTGTACCAATATTGATTTCGCTCGGTATAAAGAAATTGTCCAGACTCGTAAGCAAAACAAAAAAATAAAATCTATGGGGCGTCACCAGAAACAAATGTTGGTGATTTTATTCTGTAAAACCTCATGCTTTTTCAATGCGTTCAGTATTTCTTTTATGAGTATAGCAAAAAAGAGCGGCACTATTATCAATTAAGGTTTTCAGGGATTCCATTATGATTAATCACACAAGATCAGTACATAGTATGCACCATGACGCTATGTTGGAACTGCTATATAGTGGGGCATGAGTAATTATAGCTGGTTCAACGCTTTGTGTGTTTTGTTTTTCACGAATCAAGAACAGAAAAAAGCGCTTCAGAACATATTACCGTCTGCGGCGCTTTTTTAGTTTATCCTGAGTAATAGATAATATACTAACCCGTCATTGTTTTGTATGTAATATTCTCCATATCTGAAATCTGATCGAGAATATAGTCAAGATACTCTGTATTTCATTTTAAAGTCTTCACTCACCAAGCATTTTTTCGAGCAGATCACGGAACATCGGTTCCCAGGCTGCTTCATTGTGATGAGCATTTTCATTAACTGTTTTTTTGTACTGTCCATCGGGATAGCAGCGTTCAAGGATTTCACAGCAAGACTCAAATCCCGGATAAAGCTCTCTTTCCTTATCGTCACCATTACCCATATACATACTGAGAAATGTCATCTCATCGACGAGCTTGGATTTTATCCATTTTTCAAGTCCGTCTTGTCTGAACATTATAAATGCCGGCGAGAACACTCCTGCGTAGCCGTATATATCCGGATGGCTGAGCGCAGTGAAAAACGAAAACAATCCACCTGATGAGCTGCCGCAGAATGCAGTGTTTTCCCTGCCTGTTTTTACGGGAAATGTCTGTTCTATATGGGGGATGACAGTGTGTATGATGAAGTCGTCAAATTTTTCTGCGCGAGGTCTTGCAAAGATTTTTGCTATTATCTGGATCAAAAGATTTGGGTAATGGATTTTACCCATTGTGGTGGGAGTAAGATCATCTGCTCGTTCACGGTCATTGTCGTTGTATATGCCTACAACAATAGCAGACTTGCCTGTTCTTGCAAGCGTATCTCTTACAGTTTCGCGTATATGCCAGCACCCATATGGACACTTCTCTTCCTCAAACAGACTCTGACCGTCTGTCATATATATTACCGGGAATTTTTCTCCTTCCTCATGCTCAGGCACAAATACACGAACAAGCCTCTTCCCTTCAATATATGGGATCATCAGATCTGTTATTTTTTCATCGATCATGGATTTTTCTCCTTTAAGTATTATTTTGCAGTTATAATACCACAAAATCTTTATGAAATCAATAAATCTTTCTGCATTGACTGTTCCGGCGCAGTGCCTGCGCTGTCAATTTTGCCCTCCCCCTGTCAGCTACGCTGACATCCCCCTCGGCGAGGGGGACTTTGCCTCCCTCGTTGAGGGAGGTGGC
>CACZSM010000169.1 GCA_902783815.1 uncultured Ruminococcus sp. | reverse complement strand
GATTGTGAGTCAATAAGCAAAATTTAGATTATGAGCAGCTTGTGTATCTGCGCAGGCTGCTCACAATTGACGAAATATAAGTCAAAGGAGTTGCTGTGATGAATTATTTGGATTATGTTCAGATGACCAAGGGTCAGCAGATAGCATATAACATTAAGTCTTTCTTCACCGGCATCCCTGGGGCAATAGCAGGTCTTTTCCGCGCAATCGGAATGTTCTTTGTGGGCGTTTTCAAGTTTATCGGAAATGGATTCAAGGGCTACGGCTCCAGATTTGTAAAGGGCGACTTCGGAACAAAACTTTCCTATGTCGTTTGCGGTGCAGGTAATATTTTCCACGGACAGATCATGAAGGGTCTTATCATGCTCGCCTGCGAGGTCGGATACTTCTACTTCATGGCTGTATTCGGACTGAATCAGCTTCGTCTTATGTATTCGGATATTCCGATATTCAATGAGGTCGGCGAACAGGTCGGCATAAGACATGGCTCAGTCGGTGATACACCTACTCATGTAGTTGCAACAGAAGGTCTTTTCGGCGCTACATATACTACAATGCCTGGTAATGACTCCGCTGTAATCCTTCTTTACGGCGTTCTTACCCTGGTTGTAACAGTTGTTTTCTTCGCATTCTATATCGCAAATACAAAGAGTGCTTATGAGACTTATCTCATTAAGGCAGAGGGCGGCAAGCCTAATTCCTTCTTTAAGGATATCTATGATCTCTTTGATTCAAAGTTCCATATCACCCTTCTTGCACTTCCTGTTGCACTTCTGGGTGTGTTTACTGTAGTGCCGATCATCTATACGATCTTTATGGCATTTACTAACTACGATAAGGAACATCTTTATCCTGCAAAACAGTTCTGGTGGGTAGGATTCGATAACTTCAAAGAGATGTTCGTATCAGGCTCCGAAACATCAAGCGTATTCGGAAGAATACTCCTCTGGACTTTGGTATGGGCATTCTTCGCAACCTTCACTAACTACATAGCTGGTATAATCCTTGCTCTTATGATAAATAAGAAGGGCATTAACCTCAAGGCAATGTGGAGAACTATTTTCGTTGTTACTGCAGCTGTTCCACAGTTCGTAACACTCCTTATTATGAACCTTATGCTCAGAGATAACGGCGCAGTTGATGCTTTCTTCGGTCAGCAGATGCACCTTCTCTCAAATGCAAACAATGCAAGAGTTATTTGTATCATCGTAAACCTCTGGGTTGGTATTCCTTACACAATGCTTATTACTTCCGGTCTTCTTATGAATATCCCGGAGGATCTGTATGAGAGTGCCCGTATTGATGGTGCAAATGTTGTTCAGCAGTTTACGAAGATCACCTTCCCGTATATCTTCTTCGTAACTACTCCTTACCTCATTACAACATTCGTTGGAAATATCAATAACTTCAATGTAATTTTCCTTCTCACCGGAGGCGGACCGTCAAACGATCCGGATTACGCAGCAGCCGGCGCAGGTCCTACAGACCTTCTCGTTACATGGCTGTACAAACTGACATTGAATGAACAGAAGTATAACCTTGCTGCCGTAATCGGTATCTTCGTATTTATCATTACAGCAGGCGGCTCGCTTATAACATTCAATATGTCCAAAGCATCAAAGAATGAGGAGGAATTCTCATGACAAATACAAAACAGAGCAGCTATGCTGCAAGTAGAAAAGCCGCTAATATCGCAATTTATGTTATACTTGCGATCATGTCTCTGGTATGGATATTCCCGATCGTATGGCTTGTGATGCAGTCATTCCGTAAGGAGCCTGGTGTCGTTGACTATCTTATCCCTCACCAGTTCACTATGGATAACTATGTAAATCTTTTCAAAACACCTGAGTGGCCTTTCGGAACATGGTTCCTTAATACACTTGTGGTTGCGATCTTCTCTTGCGTTATCTCTACTCTTATCGTTCTTATGGTCAGCTACGCTTTCAGCCGTCTGCGTTTCAAGAGCCGTAAGACCTTCCTCAATATCGGTCTTGTACTCGGTATGTTCCCTGGATTCATGTCTATGGCTGCTACATACAACTTGATGAAGGCTATCGGTCTCGATGGTCAGCTCCCGGCTCTTGTAATCGTTTACTCTGCCGGCGCTGGTCTTGGCTATCAGGTCGCTAAGGGCTATTTCGATACGATCTCCCGTTCTCTTGATGAGGCTGCTATGATCGACGGCGCTACAAGATTCCAGATATTCTATATCATCCTTCTTCCGCTTTCTAAACCGATCATAGTTTATACAGCTCTTACAACTTTCATAGGTCCGTGGACAGACTACATCTTCGTAAGCTACTTCATGCTCGATGATGACTCCAAATATACCGTTGCAGCAGGTCTTGTAAAAATGACTAACGGTACGATTATGGATAAATACTTCACTATGTTCTGTGCAGGCGCAGTTCTTGTTGCTATCCCGATTACGATCCTATTCGTTATCATGCAGAAGTTCTATGTTGCCGGCGTAACAGGCGGTGCTGTAAAGGGCTAATAAAAAACAAAAGAGCAGGGGTGCTTTGCAGGCTTCCCTGCTCATATTCTTACAAAGGAGAAGTTTGAATGGCAAAAAAATCTAAAAGTATTCTGTCACTTGCATTGACGGCTGCATTGGTTGGTAGCACTGCTCTCGCAGGATGCTCAAGCACTACATCCGGCGGCGTTACCTCAACAGCTCCGCAGTCCCAGCAGACGGAAAGTTCAGCAGTTGCTGAGCAGCAGTCTCAGGCAGTGGGAGGATCAATAACTCTCCCTGAGGACGGCGGCTTTACTTCTGTAAGCTATACGCCTTCCTCGGATAAGTACCGTACATTCTATGAGATATTCCCTTACTCATTCTATGATTCCAATGGCGACGGTATCGGCGATCTTAAGGGTATTACTCAGAAGCTCGATTACCTTAATGACGGCGACCCTTCTACGACTGATGACCTCGGTATTGAAGGTATCTGGCTTATGCCAATAATGCCTTCGCCGTCTTACCACAAGTATAATATCAAGGACTATATGAGCGTTGACCCTGCTTATGGTACTGTCGATGACTTCAAGGAATTTGCGGAAGAGGCTCATAAAAGGAATATCAATGTAATAATTGACCTCGTTATTAACCATACCTCAAGACAGCATGAATGGTATAAAAATGCTGTAAAAGAACTTAAAGAGGGTAAGACTGACGGCTATGCTGATTACTACCATTTCTCAAAAGAACAGAAATCTACAAAATGGTCGGCTGTCGGCGGTACTGACTACTTCTATGAGTGCGAATTCGACAGTGATATGCCTGACCTTAACCTGACAAGTGAAAAAGTCAGAGAGGAACTTAAAAAAGTAGTAGATTTCTGGATCGCAGCAGGCTGTGACGGTTTCCGTCTGGATGCCGTAATGTGGTTCGAGGAAAGCGGTCATGAGGGTTCTATTGAGGATCTGAAATGGCTGTATGATTATGCTAAGACCGTTAAAGAGGATGTTTATATGGTCGGCGAGTGCTGGACGGACTTCAGCGTTATGGTCGATTACTATAAATCCGGCGTTGACAGCTTCTTTAACTTCGATGAACAGGGTGCAACTGGTGCTGTTGCAAAGGCTGTCAACAAAAAGGATGCACAAAGCTATGTCAATGCAATGATTGCCTACGACAGCAAAATAAAGGCTCTTAATGAAAACGGTATCAATACTCCGTTTATCTCAAACCACGATACTGCAAGAAGTGCTGGCTTCCTTACTTCTCAGACTAAAAAACAAATGGCAGCTGCACTCTATATTATTGCAACTGGTAATCCGTTTATTTACTACGGTGAAGAAATTGGTATGACTGGTTCTGAAAATGATCCGGAGAAGCGTACAGGTATGTATTGGTCGGCAGATGATAAAACTGGTTATGTTGAGAAAATACCGGGATCAAATAATAAGGATGTTCCGGATGCTGCTGTGGATAAACAGCTTTCTGACGAAAATTCTTTGTTGAGCTTCTATAAGCGTGCAATAAGGCTTAAGGCTCAGAATCCGGAGATCGCAAGGGGTACAGCTACTGCTGTTGACCTCGGAAGTAAGGCTACAGCCGGATATGTCGCTGACTACAACGGCTCAAAGGTTATGGTAATATATAATACCGATGACAAGGCCGCTACGATCAATGTTCCTGAAAGCAGTTTCAAGATCAACGAAGTCAGGGGTTACCTCAAAGCTAATGCAGGCGATGAAAAATCCAGTTCCGGCGGCGGCGCAACAGGTTTCGATCTTCTTGGCGGCGGTTCAAAGGAATCCAGTGCTGAGGAAAGCAAGGCTGATGATTCCGGCACAACAGACTTTTCTGTAAGTGGTCAGGAGGTTACAATGCCTGCTTACAGCGTTATCGTTCTTAAATAATTATTCCTTCCGGCGGATGAGTTTTTGACTTATCCGCCGTTTTGAATAAAATGTATAGAAAATTTCACAGAATACAGTAAAATTATACTTGCAATTTCATTTAGTGTGTGATATAATTAAAAGGTAGCCGTAAAGGGTATATGCGCCGGTAGCTCAGCCGGATAGAGTGACTGGCTACGAACCAGTAGGTCGGGGGTTCGAGTCCCTCCCGGCGCGCGATAATTGTATGGCAGTAGGCGAGGAATTTAAGTTTTCTCGCCTATTTGCTAAACAATTAGGACTTTTTCTTTGTTTAAGGAATTGTTTTTTGAGGATTATCCTCTGATAGATACATAATCAAATATTTGTGTAGCTATCAGAAGATAATCTCTACCAAGATTATCTTCAAATAACACAGGTTATCTTATCCTGATGTTGGGTGCTGTCGGGTACTCGCCGGTGGTTTCACCACATCGTATT
>CACZSM010000168.1 GCA_902783815.1 uncultured Ruminococcus sp. | reverse complement strand
TTTCCGGAGAGCTTATCAGGATAACCCTTTCCATCGTATCTTTCATGATGCCATCTTGCGCCGACAGACAATTTTGGCATCTCAGTAATGCTTTTCAGAATTTCAAATCCGACTTTCGGATGAGTTTTTATCAGTGAATATTCCTCGTCATTAAGACGGGAGGTCTTATTGATAACGCCGTCAGGAATACCGATCTTTCCCACATCATGCAAAAGTCCCATCATATAAATTTCTTCCTGAGCGCGTTCAGAATAACCGGCTCTTCTTGCGATTTCCTTTGAATAATCTGCAACTCTGGTTGAATGACCTCTTGTATAGCTGTCCTTAGCATCTATCGTACCGGTAAGGGTCTGGACTATCTGGAGGGAGAGCCTTTCATTCTTTTCGTGTTCCCGTATTATTTCCCTTGTCATGCGGCTGACCTCTTTTTGCAGGTCATTTTGCAGGCGAATAAGTTTTATGGTATTCTGCACCCTCATCATAAGTACAGACGGGCTGAACGGTTTTTTTAAGAAGTCCATTGCACCTGCGGCAAGAGCCTTTGTTTCTATCTCGCTGTCGTCATCCGCAGTAAGGATAATGACAGGTATATTGGCCGAGTACGGTTCGCTTTTTAGCCTGCTCAGAGCTTCAAAGCCGTCCATTTCCGTCATATGCAGATCGAGCAGGATAATATCCGGCACTTCATTCCTGACAAACTCCAGCATATCAGCGGCTCTTGTGAAGCACTGCACACGATAGTCCAGAGATCTGAGAATTCTCTCAGCAGTTTTAAGATTAGAGGAATCGTCGTCCACGACCACTGCAAAAAATGACATATCAAATTCCTCCTGAATTTTTCACTATACCGATTATTATTTCCGGCTTAAGCGGCTTTTCAACAGTATCGACAGCCCCAAGTTGTTTTGCCTTTAATTTTATTTCATCCGTAACAGTACCGGACATCAGATAAACCGGAATATCTGCAACCGAACTGTCTGCTTTAAGCTGAGAAATAACCTCAAAGCCATTCATTTCCGGCATCTCCGCATCGACAAAAATAATATTCGGTTGTTGTTCTGTTGCGGTATTCAATCCCTGTTTTCCGCAGTCAGCGGTCAATATCTGGCAGCCGCATTTTTTTATTATAAAGCCTGCCATTCTCAGTACCATAGGGTCGTCATCAATAAACATTATTTTTCCCATAACTTTAAAACCTCTTTCATTTTCTCGATAAGTTCTCTGAATTCTGACAGGAAGCTGTCATGATTCTTGCGGATATAGTCAAGATCGCCGTCTGCTGCAGCAAATTCAAGCAGTCTTGCGTGTTCCGAGACAAGCTCAGCGCCGATAGTTCTTGCTGCGCTTTTCATACTGTGTACTACGATACGGTACGCCTTTGAGTCATTGTTTTCAAAGGCTGTGCAAAGTTCCCCGGTGCGTTCAGAGCTGATAAAACCATCCACAGTATCGAGCCAGAACTCCTTTGAGTCCATACAGTTAGCCATACCTGCGGACATATTGAGTCCGGGACAGATATCTCTGATGTCAATTATATCCTTCATTGTGAAGCTGTCGTCATCAGGTGCATCCTGTTCAATTTGTTTTGATTCCTTTACATCCCTGAACTGTTTTTTGATCTCCGGCAGATTCCTGCGCAGACACTTTTCAAGTTCTTTATTTTCGAGAGGCTTAGTAAGATAACCGTCAAAGCCTTCGGAGAGATACATTTCCCTTGCGCCGATGATAGCATTTGCAGTAAGTACGATGACCTCAGTAGAATCAGGGACAAGGCTGTTTTTCCTGATTTCTCTGATGACCTCTATGCCATCCATTTTCGGCATCATATGGTCAAGGAAAATAATATCATAGTGATTGATTCTGATAAGCTCCAGGCATTTGCTGCCGGAAGAAGCAAGCTCCGGTTCGATACCGTAAAGATGCAGGAAGTTATCTGCCACTCTGAGATTCATTGGGTTATCATCCACAACCAGTATTTTTGCATCCGGAGCATAAAGTATCTCATTATTATGGTCTGTGCCATGTTCAGATTCCGTATGCTCAGCATAATTTCCCATTGGAGTGTTGTCAACGATATTCTGTTCAAGGGTAAAGAAGAAGCTGGAGCCTTTGCCATATACGCTTCTGACCTCCAATTTGCTTCCCATCATTTCAAGCAGCTTAGTAGTTATTGCCATACCAAGACCTGTACCCTCAATATGCCGGTTCCGTTTTTCTTCAAGACGGGTAAAGGATTCAAACAATGCGCCGATATCCTCCTCACGGATACCGATACCTGTATCTGTTACATCAACAAGAATACGGATACTGTTTTCTTTACGGCTTTCCGTCTTCACCGTCAGTTTTACGGTGCCTTTTTCCGTATATTTCACAGCATTAGTCAGAAGATTGAGGATGACCTGCTTTACCCTTACATCATCGCCGTAAAGCATTGACGGCAGGGATTCATCAGCATCAACGATAAGTTCCAGCCCTTTTCCTTCTGCTCTTTGTGTTACTGATGCAACAAGATCATTTATCAACAAAGCCGTATTGTATTCTGCGGAGATGATCTCCATTTTATTATCCTCGATCTTTGAAAAATCAAGAATACTGTTGATGAGCGAGAGAAGCGTCCTTCCGGCGCTCTGAATATTTGTTGAATAATCTCTTATTTTAGTGTCGCTGCTTTCATGGAGTATCATTTCATTCATACCCAGCACAGTATTGATAGGAGTTCTTATCTCATGTGACATCTGTGCAAGGAAGTCGCTTTTAGCCTTATCAGCCCGTATGGCCGCATCTGCGGACTCCTTTAATTTTTTATTTGCCCTGTTCTGTAGGTTTATCAGGTTAGACATGAGTATATACACAAGTATAACACAGGTTATAAGTGCAAGAATACAGACAGTACCGGAGATAAGCGAGCTTCCGTAAACGGAAAACAAGTCTGTTACAACATAGATAGAGAAGCCGGACATTTCATTTCGTGTAGAGATAATGACCTTATATCTCTCGTCATAATCCTTTATGATCCTTATGTCACTGCCGTTGACCTCAACCGCATAATAAGGCAGGCTGACGACATTTGTTGAATCTGTATCCGACATCTGATATTTGCCGAACGGGTGGTTTATGATCTCACCCTTTGCATCAACGAGGAAAGCATACTGACTGTCGCTGTAGCTGCTGCCGAGAATATCGACGAGTTTATCCATATAGAAGTCTATGCCGAAGTTTCCGAGGAATTCTCCTGTTGTGTCGTTATAGACTCTTTTTGCGAATGTAACACAATACAGTCCTGTCTGTTCATCAAGGTATGGTGAGGAGATTATCCAGCCGTTTTCAGACGCCATAAGCTCTTTATACCAGTCACGCTCCTCAACACGCCAGTCATCATCAGGCTCCCAGCCCGTGTTCATAATAACCGTATGTTCCATATCCGGGTTAGCAAGGTAGGTTGCGGATATTTCCGGGAACTGGTGTGTTATCCTGTCGAGATACCCGACCATCCATTCGTAGTCTTCGAGTTTTTCAGGATTTGTTGATATATTGCTGCAAAACATATCCAGAAGGCTTTTCTGTGTATTGATCCATTTGGAAAGCTGGTATTCATAATTTGCAACATTTCTTTGCATCTGATCTGAACCATAGCTTATTGTTGTAGTATAATTGATATAAACGCATACAATAGTTACTATAGTAAGGAGAGTAAGAATTATAGCTCTGAATCGTCTGCTTAATGCAACATCATGCAGTTTTTGTTTTTTATTCTGATTATTTTCCTCATCCTTTTTTCTTTCGATAAGTCCGGAATAGGACTGGAGCTTTGTTACTATTTCAGAAAGTCTTGCGCCTGCTTCTCTGATACTGATGAATTCCTGTTCATAATCAGGTGAATTTCTGATATTTTCAATACTGGAATCGCTGATGATCCTTTCGAGAGGTTCGCGCAGCTGCGCAGAAATATCTGAAAAATAGCTTTTTGCAGCTTTAAGCTCATCCTGTGATCTTTTGCCGTTTTTTGATGCTATGAAGTACAGTGTAAT
>CACZSM010000167.1 GCA_902783815.1 uncultured Ruminococcus sp. | reverse complement strand
CTTGACAACGAAGCATACGGGAAATTGACAGCAAAATGATCGTGAAGGAGGTTTTCAGAGGTTCCAAAAAATAAAAAGAGGGATGTTCTCTGACGGGAGCATCCCTTTCTGATTGGAGGAAAAAAGTATGGAAGAGATATCAGGTGACTGCAAGGGCTATGTGCATAAGATAGAAACCTTCGGACTTGTTGACGGTCCCGGAGTGAGGTCAGTAGTATTTCTCAGCGGATGCAGAATGAGATGTAAATTCTGCCATAATCCTGATACATGGAGTGAAAAGGGAGAGGAAAGAAGCGCGGAGGATGTTTTCAGACAGCTGTACAGATATAAGCCGTACTGGAAGAATAACGGAGGGATAACTATAAGCGGAGGGGAGCCTCTGCTGCAAATAAAATTTGTACAGGCGCTGTCAGGACTTGCGGGATCAAAGGGGATCCATACGGCAATTGATACTGCCGGACAGCCATTTTCGTATTCAGCGGAGTGGATGGCGGATTTTAAGAAGCTGTGTGATTCTGCCGACCTGTTTATACTTGACCTGAAAATGATGGACAGCGCCGGTCACAGGGATCTTACGGGAGTTGACAATACAAACATTCTGGAAATGGCAAAATGGCTTTCAGATCATGGTAAGCGGATGTGGATACGCCATGTACTTGTGCCGGGGATAACGGATGATGAAAATGATCTGAAAAGGATGTATGAATTCATATCAACGCTGAAAACTGTTGACAGGGTGGAGATACTGCCGTATCACACTCTCGGAGTATTCAAATGGCAGGAACTGGGACTGGAATATCCGCTGAAGGGTGTCCCTGCTCCGGACGAGGAACAGATAAAAAAGGCAGAAAGACTGCTGCATATTTGCGTATGAACGGCATCTGCTTAATTTTTATACATTATTTACTGTATATCTGCATTGAATATACATATCATTCTGTCGTATAAGGGATATTATTATTTGTTTTCAGGAATATAGCAGATATTGCAGATGAAATAATGGTAAAAAGTCAATAAAAGTTTTTTGAGTTTATGATAAAAAATGTATAAGCCTACAAAAATAGGAAAATCTGAATAAATATTCATTTTAACCTTGAAAAATGAATAAAAAGGTGTATAATGTAATCGTAACATTTTTTTACGGAGGTTTTTCACATGGGTGATATCAAAAAGGTAGTTCTTGCTTATTCAGGCGGTCTGGATACTTCTATCATAATTCCCTGGCTCAAGGAAAATTATGATAACTGTGAAGTCATAGCTGTTTCAGGTGATGTGGGACAGGGTACAGAGCTTGACGGTCTGGAGGAAAAGGCTAAGAAAACAGGAGCTTCAAAGCTCTATATTGAGGATCTTAATAAGGAATTTATCGAGGATTATGTTTTCCCGACAATAAAGGCTGATGCAGTGTATGAGAGCAAATATCTGCTCGGCACATCATTTGCCCGTCCGATAATCGCAAAGAGAATAGTTGAGATAGCTCTTGCAGAGGGTGCAGATGCTATCTGTCACGGCTGCACAGGCAAGGGTAATGACCAGGTTCGCTTTGAGCTTGCTATAAAGGCTTTTGCACCTGATATGAAGATAATAGCACCGTGGAGAGAGTGGTCGCTCAAATCCCGTGATGAGGAGATCGACTATGCAGAGGCACATAATATCCCTCTGAAGATAACAAGAGAAACAAACTACTCCAAGGATAAGAATATATGGCACATTTCACATGAGGGTCTTGATCTTGAGGATCCGGCAAATGAGCCGATGTATAATAAGGAGGGCTTCCTGGAGCTTGGCGTATCGCCTGAGCAGGCTCCCGATAAGCCGACCTATGTTACAATATCATTTGAAAAGGGCGTTCCGGTAGCAATTGACGGCGAAAAGCTCGGCAGTGTCGAGATCGTAAAGAAGCTCAATCAGCTTGGCGGCGAAAACGGCATTGGTATTGTTGACCTCGTGGAGAACAGACTTGTGGGCATGAAGTCCAGAGGTGTATATGAGACTCCGGGCGGCACAATTCTTTATCATGCACATAACAAGCTGGAGGAGATAACCCTCGACAGGGATACTTATCACTTCAAGCAGCAGGTTGGTCTGCGTTTTGCTGAGCTGGTTTACTTTGGTCAGTGGTACACACCTCTGAGAAAGGCACTTTCTGCATTTGTTGATTCAACTCAGGAGACAGTTACCGGTGATGTAAAGTTGAAGCTGTACAAGGGCAATATCATAGATGCAGGTGTAACATCACCGTATTCACTCTATGATTCAGATATTGCAACATTTGATGAGGACGAGGTTTACGATCAGAAGGACAGCGCAGGATTTATCAATCTGTTTGGTTTGCCGATAAAGGTACAGGCTAAGAAAGGTCTTGTAAAGGAATAATTCAGCGGATCGAAAGGTTATAGCATAAGGGCGAACAGTGCAGAGATCATTGTCCGCCCGTATGTTCTTTATAACAAACGACCGCTTCCGCATATATAAATGAGGTTCATAAATACGAAAACGGTCGTAAAAGAAAAATAAAGTATCGGAGGAAATTCTATGAAGCTTTGGGCAGGACGCTTTTCAAAGGAAATTGATAAAAAAACAAATGATTTCAATTCATCCATAAGCTTTGACAGCCGTATGTACCGTGAGGATATCGAGGGCAGTATAGCTCATGCGACAATGATCGGACAGTGCGGGATAATAGAAAAAAGTGAAGCTGATTCTATAATTGAAGGACTCGAAGGCATACTCGCTGATATAGACAGCGGAGCGCTTGCAATAGATCCTGATGCAGAGGATATACATACATTCATAGAGGGAGAGCTTACAAAGCGTCTTGGTCAGACAGGAAAGCGTCTGCATACAGCCCGAAGCAGGAATGATCAGGTAGCTCTTGATATAAGGCTATATCTGAAAAAGGAGATAAAGAATATAAAAGTAATGGTAAAGGAGCTTATCGGCGTACTGTGCAGCAAGGCGGAAAAGTATTCTGATGCTGTAATGCCGGGATATACGCACCTGCAAAGGGCGCAGCCGATAACCTTCGGACATCATATGATGGCGTATGCCGAGATGCTTCTGAGGGATGCCGACAGGCTTGACTGCGCTTACAGACATACCGACAGTATGCCGCTGGGCAGTGGAGCGCTCGCTACAACAACTTATCCGATAGACAGAACTGTAACAGCAGATCTTCTTGGCTTTGAGAATATTTGCCAGAACAGCCTGGACGGAGTTTCGGACAGAGATTTCTGTATGGAGCTTGCGTCAGCACTATCAATAATAATGGTACATCTTTCAAGATTCTCCGAAGAGATAATAATGTGGTGCAGTTGGGAATTCAAATTTGTGGAGCTTGATGATGCTTTTTCGACTGGTTCAAGCATTATGCCGCAGAAGAAAAATCCTGATATAGCGGAGCTTGTAAGAGGAAAATCCGGAAGGGTATTCGGAGATCTTATGACGCTGCTTACTGTGATGAAAGGCATAGCACTTGCCTATAACAAGGATATGCAGGAGGATAAGGAGGCAATATTTGATGCAGTTGATACTGTAAAAATGTGTCTTACAGCCTTTACTCCTATGATAGAAACAATGAAGGTGCTGCCGGAAAATATGAGAAGAGCTGCCGCAAGAGGATTTATCAATGCTACGGACTGCGCTGATTATCTTGTAAAGAAGGGTCTGCCGTTCAGGGACGCTTATAAGGCAACAGGAACTCTTGTAGCGCTTTGTATTGAAAAGGGTACGACTCTTGAAGAACTGCCCATAGAAGAATATAAGAATATATGTGATGCTTTCGATGAGGGAGTCTATGAAGCTATATCACTGGAAAACTGTGTAAACGGAAGAAAGGTACTTGGCGGTCCTGCAGGAGAGAATGTAAGGGCACAGGCTGCAAGAGTAAGGGAACTTGCAGAAAAGATCTGATATTACAGGAAAAGGGGTAAGGAAAATGAAAATAAAGGCTGGTATAATTGGCGCAACAGGTTATGCAGGAGCTGAGCTTGTGCGTATATTGCTGACTCATCCGGAGGCTGAAATAGCTGCAATAAGCTCTGTCAGCTTTGAGGGCAAAAAACTCAGCGAGGTATATCCGTCATATAAGACACTCTGCGATATGGAGTGCAGTAATCAGGATGAAGTAGTTGAGAAGAGTGATGTTGTTTTTGCAGCGCTTCCTCATGGACTTTCACAGGAGCTTGCCGCACAGTGCGATAAGGCAGGCAAGGCGTTTATAGACCTCGGAGCGGATTTCCGACTTGAAAGCGAGGATGAGTATAAGGAATGGTACGGCTGCGAATTCCTCGACTACGATCTGCATAAAAGATCGGTCTATGGGCTTCCGGAGCTTTTCAGAGAAAATATAAAGGGCAAAAGAATAATAGCAAATCCGGGCTGCTATACAACAGGTGCTCCGCTTGCACTTGCTCCGGCTGTAAAGGCAGGACTTGTAAGCACAGAGGGTATAATAGTAGATTCTAAATCAGGAGTAACAGGCGCAGGCAGAAAGCCTAATCAGGGTAATCACTATCCTGAGCTGAATGAGGGTTTCCATGCGTATAAGGTAGCAAATCACAGGCATACTCCGGAAATAGAACAGACACTTTCAAAGCTGTCTGGCAAAAAAGTGACAATAACATTTGTACCTCACCTTCTTCCGGTAAACAGAGGAATAATCTCTACCTGCTATGCAAGGATAAATGAGGGAGTAACATTTGAGCAGATCAGAGAGGAATATGAAAAATTCTATGCTGATGAGTTCTTTGTAAGACTTCTTCCGGACGGATCCAATGCAGATATACATAATATCAAGTATTCAAACTTCTGCGATATATCACTGCATTTTGATAAGCGTACAAATACTCTTATAGCGATATCAGCAATAGATAATATGGTTAAGGGTGCGGCAGGTCAGGCAATACAGAATATGAATATCATATTCGGACTTGACGAGAAAACAGGTCTTGTAATAGTACCGCCGGCATTCTGATAACAGGAGGAAAAGAAAATGGCATATAATTTTATTGAAGGTTCAGTTACAGCGCCAAAGGGATTCAAGGCAGCAGGAATTCACAGTGGTATCAGAAAGAACAAGACAAAGAGGGATCTCGGACTGATTTTCTGTGAAACAAAATGTACTGCTGCAGCTGTATATACTACAAATCTTGTACAAAGCTCACCGATAGCGATAACAAAGCAGAACCTTGCAAACGGTTATGCGCAGGCTGTAATAGCGAACAGCGGCAATGCAAATACCTGTAATGCAGACGGAGATATCAAGGCTCAGATGATGTGTGATCTTGCGGCGAAGGCTCTTGGCATTGATGCCGGAGATGTTATAGTTGCGTCAACAGGCGTTATCGGACAGGTAATGCCGATAGAACCAATAGCTGAATCCGTTGATGAGCTTGCATCTATTCTTACAACTGAAGAGTGCGGAGCTTCCGACTGTGCAGAGGCTATAATGACAACAGATACGGTAAAAAAGGAAGCCGCTGTTGAAGCCGTAATAGGCGGCAGAACAGTAAGGATCGGAGGAATATCAAAGGGCAGCGGAATGATACATCCGAATATGGCGACAATGCTTTGCTTTGTTACAACGGATGCGGCTATTTCCTCACAGATGATACAGAAGGCAGTGAAGATAGCTGCTGATAAGACATTCAATATGATAAGTATAGACGGTGATACATCAACGAATGATATGCTTTCAGTAATGGCATCCGGACTTGCAGGAAATCCTGAGATAACCTCAGAGGGCGAGGATTTTGATGCTTTTGCAGAGGCTCTTACGGCAGTATGCCGCAGACTGTCGAGAATGATGGCAAAGGACGGCGAGGGAGCTACAAAGCTGCTTGTATGCAAAGTTTCCGGAGCAAAGACAGAAAAGGATGCAATAGGAGTTGCGAAGTCTGTTATATGTTCAAGTCTGCTCAAGGCTGCGATGTTCGGAGCAGATGCAAACTGGGGAAGAGTGCTTTGTGCGATAGGCTATTCAGGCTGTGATGTAGATGTACATAAGGTAGATGTGTCATTTGCATCTGAAGAGGGAAGGATAGATGTCTGCAAAAACGGAGCCGGGATAGATTTCTCAGAGGATGAAGCAAAGGCTGTGCTTATCCGTGATGAGATAGATATAATTGTAGATCTTAACGACGGCGAGGGAAAAGCAGAAGCATACGGCTGTGACCTTACTTATGACTATGTGAAGATCAACGGCGATTACAGAACCTGATACGGAGATGGAGAAAATGACAAATATAACAGATAAGGACCGCGCAAATATACTTATACAGGCTTTGCCGTATATACAGAGATGGTCAGGACAGACCGTAGTAATAAAGTACGGCGGAAATGCCATGATAAATGATGAGCTTAAAGATGCTGTAATGAGTGATATAGTTCTTTTACAGCTTGTAGGGATAAATGTAGTTCTCGTACATGGCGGAGGTCCGGAGATAAGCCAGACCCTGAAACAGATGAATAAGGAAAGCAAGTTTATAAACGGTCTGAGAGTTACGGATGCAGAAACGATAGATGTAGTACAGATGGTTCTTGCAGGCAAGGTGAATAAGAGTCTTGTACAGCTTCTGGAGCAGCACAGCGGCAAGGCGATAGGACTTTGCGGTCTTGACGGCAGGATGATAATGGCTGAAAAGATCATAACGGCAGATGATCTTGGATTTGTCGGAGAGATAACAGAGGTAAATACAGGAGTTATCACGGATGCTACAAAAAATGGGTATATACCGATAATATCCACTATAGCCGGAGGATATAACGGAGATGTGTATAATATCAATGCTGACCTTGCGGCAGCAAGGATAGCAGCGGAGCTTAAAGCTGCAAAGCTCATTCTTATGACGGATATCAAGGGACTGCTTAAGGATAAGGATGACGAAAGCACACTTATTCCTGTAGTAAATGTAAGTGAGGTACCTTACCTGAAAAAAGAGGGCATAATATCCGGAGGAATGATACCAAAGATAGACTGCTGTGTAGAAGCGGTAAGAAGAGGTGTCAAGAGAGCGCATATCATAGACGGAAGAATACCTCATTCAATACTTATCGAGATGTTCTCCGATGAAGGTATCGGAACAATGTTCTATTGATGCTTAAATTCCGGAGGTTAAAAGATGAATGGCAACCTGGATTTATGTATAGTTCTTTTTTGCGTTGGGGCAGTGGCTATAATTCTTTCTGTAATATTTCGTATTATTGGCAATGAAATCAAAAGACTGAAGTGGCTGCCTGTAAAGGCTGTTATGCTAAGAGAAAAATTCGGAGTTAAGGACACAAATCCGGTTATGGAATATAGGATTGGACCCACCCAATACAAGGTGAGTGTGAAGCCGGATTTCAGATTGATGCTTTGCAAAAAGGACGGATACTATAATTTGCTTTGCGACAGGTATTCTCCAGGAAAGTATATACCGGATACGTTTCTGAATAATATTCCGTCATTGATAATGATGACTGCCGGTGTTATATTGATGGTTATTGCAGCAGTATTGGCAGTTATAAAATAGGGAGAGGTGTAAAATGACCTTTGAGGATATAAAGAATAAGGAACAAAAATATATGATGCACACCTACGGCCGTTTTCCTGCTGCGCTTGTAAGCGGAAAGGGAGCAGTTGCAAAGGATGCTGACGGAAAGGAATATATAGATTTTACAAGTGGTATAGGAGTAAACTGTCTCGGCTACTGTGATGACGGATGGGTAAAGGCAGTTTCAGATCAGGCAGCGGCTATACAGCATATCTCAAATCTGTACTATTCTCCGCTTCAGGTAGGAGTAGCGGAAAGACTGTGCAGCCTTACGGGAATGGATAAGGTATTCCTGTGCAACAGCGGAGCCGAAGCAAATGAGTGTGCGATCAAAATAGCAAGAAAATACAGCTTTGATAAATACGGCGAGGGCAGACAAAAGATACTGACGCTTGTAAATTCATTCCACGGAAGAACTGTTACTACACTGGCAGCAACCGGACAGGATGTTTTTCATAATTATTTCTATCCGTTCACAGAGGGCTTTGATTATGTGGTTGCCAATGATACAGATGACCTTATGAAGCATATTGATGACAGTGTATGCGCAGTATTTGTAGAGCTGATACAGGGCGAGGGCGGAGTAATGCCCCTTTGCAGAGAATTTGTAAAGGCTGTAGCAGATGTCTGTGCAGAAAAGGATATACTTTTTATGGTCGATGAGGTTCAGACAGGCATTTCAAGAACAGGGTCTGTATATTGCTATCAGCAGTATGATATAAAGCCGGATGTTGTTACATCTGCAAAAGGACTTGGAGGAGGAGTGCCGATAGGAGCGTGTCTGTGTAATGAAAAGCTTGCTGATGTAATGTCGGCAGGAACACACGGAACGACCTTCGGAGGAAATCCTATAGCCTGTGCAGCGGCTGGATATGTTCTTGATACGGTTACAACTGATGAGTTTCTCAGTAGTGTACGCGAAAAGGGAGATTATATCAGACAGCAGCTTTCCGGAATGGCAAATGTAAAGGAAGTCAGAGGAATGGGCATGATGATAGGCATAGTGACAGAAAAGGATAATGCAAAAGCTGTTGCGGCTGCCTGTGTTGAAAAGGGACTGCTTATTCTTACAGCTAAGAATCTGCTGAGGATGCTTCCGCCGCTTAATATCACAAAGGAAGAAATAGACAGAGGTCTTTCAATATTAAAAACAGTAATGGAGGAGTAAAGAATGAAAAATCTGCTGAAAATGCTTGATCTCACATCTGAGGAGGTCATTGACATACTTAATTTAGCTGATCAGCTAAAGTATGAGCAGAAGCATGGAATAGCGCATAAGTACCTTGAGGGAAAATCTCTTGGACTTATATTTGAAAAGGCATCCACAAGGACAAGGGTATCCTTTGAGGTTGGAATGTATCAGCTCGGAGGACAGCCGATATTCCTTTCATCAAAGGATATGCAGATCGGAAGAGGTGAGCCTGTACAGGATACTGCAAGGGTGCTGTCGAGGTATCTTGACGGAATAATGATCCGTACATTTGAGCAGAAAGAGGTAGAGGATCTTGCAAAGTACGGTTCTATTCCGATAATAAACGGTCTTACGGATTTCTGTCATCCGTGTCAGATACTTGCTGACCTTATGACGATCCGTGAATTCAAGGGCAAGCTCAGCGGTCTTAAGATGTGCTTTATCGGTGACGGCAACAATATGATGAATTCACTGATAGTAGGTGCGCTCAAAACAGGAATGTCGATATCTGTGGCTTGTCCGGAGGGCTATGAGCCGGATGCGCAGGTACTGGAATTTGCGAAGGAATACGGAGATAAATTCTCAATGTTCCGCACACCAAAGGAAGCTGTAGTTGATGCAGATGTCGTAATAACTGATGTATGGGCGTCAATGGGACAGGAAGGCGAAGCAGAAAAGAGAAGGAAGGCTTTTGAGGGCTACCAGGTAAATGCTGAGCTTATGTCGCTTGCGAAGCCGGATGCAATGGTACAGCACTGTCTGCCGGCTCACAGGGGTGAGGAGATAACTGAGGAAGTATTTGAAGCTCATGCGGATGAGATATTTGAAGAAGCAGAAAACAGACTTCATGCTCAGAAAGCTGTAATGGTAAAATGCCTGTCAGATAAGTGATACTTAAATAATTAATTGGATGTGATTATATGTCAAAAATCAGCTATCTTGCAGCAAGGATACTGCACCTTGACTACGGCAAAATGATAAGAATAGCAAAGGATGTTTCCGGAAAATGCGATAAGTCCGTACCGGCGGTCATTATGGACATGATACACTGCGGACTTAAATTCCAGGCAGGATATCATGATTATCAGGAGTTTGAATTCTATAATCTGAATGAGCAGCAAAGGGCAACTTACCTTACAAGAGGAAAGAATAATAATATCATTAAGAAGTATAATGACAAAGAGTATATGCCGATATTTGATGATAAAATAGCTTTCAATAAGCGCTTTGACAAATTCCTGAACCGTGACTGGCTCGATATGAAAGAAACCACTCCGGAGCAGTTTGCAGAGTTCATGAAGAAGCATCCACAGGTAGTTGCAAAGATCGTTGACGGTGAAGGCGGATTTGGCATTTCAAAGTACAGCGCAAAGGATTATGATGATATAAATGTACTGTATAATGAGATAAAAGAGAAAAAACAGGATCTTGTTGAAGCATTTATCGTACAGCATCCTGATATGAATGTACTATATCCGAATTCAGTAAATTCAATGAGAATGTTCACATTCTGCAAAAACGGCAGAGGGTATTTTTTGCAGGCGATCCTGAAAATAGGCAATGGTGGAGTTGTAGATAATTTTTCCAGCGGAGGAATGTACACCTTCCCGGACGATAATGGAGTGGTAACAGTTGCCGCAATAGATAAGGATGACATACTTTATACAAAGCATCCAATAACCGGTACGGATATAATTGGCTTTAAAGTACCGCTGTTTGATGAGGCAGTTGAACTTGTAAGGAAAGCTGCGGAGGTCATACCGCAGGTAGGATATGTCGGATGGGATGTCGGCATAAGCGAGAACGGACCAGTTATTATTGAAGGCAATTCGTTCCCTGGAATATTCCAGAAAAGAGCAAGCCTTAGTGAAAATAAGACCGGTGTTATTCCAAGATACAGGAAGTATATGGATATTTGATCTGATATGTGAAAGCTGATGAGAGTTATTTTCGTCAGCTTTTTCTTTTTAAGAAAAATATATAAAATTTCAATATGGTACTTTACAATCCGGAAAAAAGATGTTATATTATAGGTGTTCAGAATGACAAAAAATTAACAATCTATGCAGGTGGTAATATGAGTAAAAAGAATATATCTCAGCCTGTAATAAAAAGGCTGCCGAGATATTATCGTTTTCTTGGGGAGCTTCTTGATAAGGGGATAACAAGGATATCGTCCCGTGAGCTTTCTGATAAAATGGGTTTTACGGCATCTCAGATAAGACAGGACCTTAACTGCTTCGGAGGCTTTGGACAGCAGGGATATGGGTATTCTGTACAGAGCCTGTATAATGAGATCGCTCAGATACTTGGACTTGGCAGCAGCTATAAGGCAATATTGATAGGAGCAGGCAATCTCGGAAAGGCTGTTGCAGTGCATATGTCTTTTGAAAAGAGGGGATTCCGTCTTATCGGGATATTTGACAATGATCCTGAAAAAAAAGGGACGCTTATAAGAAATATACCGGTAACGGCTCTATCGGATCTGGAGGAATTCTGCGAAAAGGAAAAGCCTGATGTTGCAATACTTACGATTCCGAAGGAAGCCGTACCCTCGATCGCAAAAAGACTGTATGCTTCAGGTATAAGGTATTACTGGAATTTCAGCCACTATGATATTTCTATACACTACGACGATATCATAGTTGAAAATGTACATCTTAATGATAGTCTTATGATATTGTGCTATAAGATATCAGAATCAAAGAATAAGAAAGAGTCGCAGGATGAGTCTGAGGAAAATGTATGAATAAAGGTAAGAAGAATGTTATTGTATTTGATATAAAGCAAGCTGAGGTAAAAGAACCTGATTCAGCAAAGAAAAATATTAAGAGGTTTATTGATCTTCCGATATTCTGTATTGCAGCTTTGGTGATAGGGTTCCTTGCAGGCGCGGTCGATGCAGTATTCGGCAGGGTGCTTTTGCTTGTTTCAGGAATGAGGGAAGCAAATCCAATTATGTTTATTCCATTCCTTGCGCCGGCAGGTATCCTGATATACTTTATTTATGACAGGTTCGGCAAGGAAACTCAGAGTGGAATGAAGCTGCTTTTTGAAAGGGCAAAGAATAACCGCTCGGAGATAAAGCTGCGTCTTATACCGTTTGTTACGCTCAGCACATGGCTTACACATCTTTTCGGAGGAAGCGCCGGCCGTGAGGGAGTTGCAGTACAGATAGGCGGAACAATGGGCAGCTTTATTGCACAAAGATTGAAGCTGAGTAATAAAAGCGCTGCAAAAATACTGACGATAACAGGAATGGCAGCAGGTTTTTCCGGTCTTTTCAGAACGCCTATGGCTGCGGTTTTCTTTGCGTCCGAGGTGCTTACCGCCGGAGAACTCGAGGTGGATGCGCTGCTTCCGTCGCTTATTGCAGCCTATACCGCAACGATAGTTTCCGGTTCGTTAGGTCTGGAAAAGTTCACTTTTGATTTAGGTATAACTCCGCATTATTCATTTGAGTTTTATGCAGGACTTTGTATAGCTGGTATAGTGTTTGGTATTTTAGGAGGTCTGTTTGCATTCCTGATGCCGTTATGTAAAAAGTTTGTATCGACTGTACTGAAAAATCCGTATGTAAGGATAGGAGTTATCGGAGCAGCAGTAAGTATATGTTCGCTTTTACTGTTCGGAGGACGCTATTCAGGACTGGGAACAAATCTTATAAATGAAGCATTGAACGGCGGACAGATATTCGTGTGGGATTTTGCCGCTAAGATAGTATTTACAATTATAACACTGTCGGCAGGATATCAGGGCGGAGAGGTTACACCGCTGTTTTCGATAGGCGCAAGCTCCGGAGTGCTGATAGCATCACTGTTCGGGCTTCCTTCGCCATTGTTTGCAGCACTGGGATATGCCGCAGTATTCGGTTCTGCAACAAATACTCTGATAGCTCCTATACTGATCGGAACAGAGGTATTCGGTTTTCAGTATATGCCATTATTTTTCTTTGTATGTGTGCTTGCATACATATGCAACGGCAACAAGTCGATTTATACTCTCCAGACCCAGAAAAAGTAATAATAAGCTCCTTTCCTTCATAAAATGTCCTAAGCATAAAATGATGGAAAGGAGTTTTTTATGAATATAATGATAGTATCAGCAATATGCGGAATATTATTTCTTACGCTTGTAATAGTTCAGATAGTTATGCAGTCCAGACATCCTGTACGGTCAGCGCTATACTCACTGATACCAGGAACAGCGGCTCTGATAGCTGTAAATATGCTTTCGGCATATACAGCGGTATCAATACCAGTAAGTCCGCTGACGCTGATAGTTTCATCTGTACTTGGAATACCAGGAGTTACCTGTCTGCTTGTTTTGCAAAGGGTACTTATGTGAGTCTTTCTATCAATATGAGTGATTTGAGTTGAAAATTCTGGATACAATAATTATAGGGG